>NZ_JBILJQ010000025.1:0-60872 GCF_044377145.1 Aquimonas sp. | reverse complement strand
GGGTTCGAAAGAGCCTTGGGCGAGTCGAAGAATCAAAATAGGTGAGCGATAGCAGGCTGAAGGTCCGAAAAAATCGGCTGGGGACCGCCCAGGGCTCAGTTGGTCGCGTTGTTCAGAGCTTCCCTAAGTGGACCGGGCGCAAGGGGCGACAAACCATGGAGGCTTTGTAACGCCAAGTTGAGATCAACTGTGGACAGCTTTTCGAGAATTCCATTTATGGAGCTATCGCAATCCGATATCGATGAATGAATTCTGGCACCAGCAATCCTTCCCGCGCCCTTCAATTCCTCAAGATCTATGTTAGATTCCGAGGTGAAAGGTGGAGTCGGCCAATCTGTCAGAGCGAGAGTGCTCGTTCCTCCCGGAGCTCCCGCCAAGAAGATTGATCCAGACGGTCCAATTCCATCCAAGTAGGCTCGAGGGTAGATCGGCGTTATCCGGACGTTCTTTCTTGTCTCACCTGAGGCGATCTGCAAACATGGTTCGCCAAGTCTGTCTACTAAAGAGGAGCACAAACTCAATTCGCCCGAGATTACGCCTCCTGAGACCAGACTTATCGCCTGAAGCTCTAAACGATCCAGGTTCATGCCTGCACGTCCTCCACACAAACCTAACATCAGAATCAGCGCGAAATTCACGGTAAGGCCTCCGCGGCTCTCAAGCGATTGGAATATCGGGCCACCATCGGGTTTTCCGCCCACGGGAACGGGCCAAGTTGGCCCGAGTCCGCCCGGAAAGCACTGGGGCGATCCTCTACACACGCAAATTGGTGGGGATTCTGCTCACGCGGTGAGAAAATTTCTGCTGATGGGTGCCGTTCGCTTCGAACTGCGTAGGCGAACCGAGCCTCAGACCGCGGCTAGCGCGCCTACAGAATCGGCGCCAGCCCCGCCCCGAACGCGGTCAGGATGCGGGTGTTGATCGCCTTGAACGGGATCTCGACCTCGGGGAAGTCGCCGACCGCGCGGTAGCACTCGTGGAAATCCGCGGCCCGCGGCGAGCGCGGTTCGCAGCCTTCGATCAGCTCGTAGCTGGTGGCGTAGCGCCACGGCCAGATATCGAACAGCGGCAGCCACTCGCTGGCCTTGCCGATGCTGTAGTTCAGGCCCGACAGCATCCACGGCCGCGGGCGCGGGGCGATCACCCAGGCGTTCTCGGCGGCCATGTCCTGCAGCAGCAGTTCGCGCAGTTCATGGGCGAATCCAAGGTCGTGCACGATCACCAGCGATTCGGTGTTGAGCCGATCCGAGCGCGGGTCGAAGTTGTGGCTGCCAATCACTGCCAAGCTGCCGTCGATCACCATCGATTTCGCATGCAGGCCGATGCGCATACCGAGCGTGCGCAGCGGCAAGGGCCCACGCAGGGCGCGCCGCCGCGGTGGCGCAGTTGCATCACGGGCGCCGGATGAGGACCCCGCCGCCGAGCCGAACACGCGGCTGGACTCACTGCGCAGAAAGCGCTGCGGCAGGCTGATCGCATCGTCCTCATCCAGGCTCAGCGCGATCGGCGCATTGGCTGGGTGCGGCTTGTACTCGTGGATCTCGAAGCCGAGATCGCGCAGGTAGGTGCGCTTGTACTTGTGCGAGAGCGCGTAGACCGGAAACGCATCGGTCGACGCCAGGCTGTTGGTGGAGATCCGCACACGCGGTGGCACCTCGCGCTGGCGCAGCCGACGGAAGGTGTCGCGCGCCTGCGGCGACAGCACCAGATAGGGCGTCTGCAGAATTATTTCTTCCTGCGCGCGTGTCACCGCGCGGCGCAGGCTCTCGCTGCTGTCGCGGCGGCCGGGCTCGATCCGGCCGAGCTGCTTCTCCGGTCCGTCGGACAGAAAATCGACCCGCCCCACACGATGCAGTGGTTCGATCAGCACCGCGTGCAGACGCGCGGGATCACTGAGCTCGCGGCGCAGTGCGTCGATGCGGTCAGGCCGACGCAGCGGCGGCTGTGCAAGCACATCGCGGCCGCTCTCGGAGCTGGCCAAGGCGCGGCGTACATCGCGCAGGGCCGGCGCGGGGATGCTGCGGGGCGCCACCCAGAACTGATCGAACGAACGCTGCATCAAGGCCGCCGCCGGGCCGCCCACCAGCACGTCGCGATCGCGATAGTTGAAGCCCGGGTCCCAGTCGAAGTAGCGCTCCTGGTAGTTGCGCCCGCCGGTCAACCCGATCAGCCCGTCGACCAGCAGCAGCTTGTTGTGCATGCGCTGGTTGAAGCGGGTGAAGCAGCAGAGGATGCCGGCGACGAACTCGGCCGGGCTGGTGTGGCCCTTGCCGAAGGTCGGGTTGTACAGGCGCAGCTCGAAGTTGACGTGGGCCTGGGCGAGGCTGGCCAACAGGCTGACGTCATCGAACGAGAACAGCTGATCCAGCAGAACGCGCACCCGCACGCCGCGACGGGCTGCGCGCAAGAGTTCATCAAGCACCAGAAACCCGGCGTCGTCTTCGGCAAAGATGAAGCTCTGCACTTCGATACTGCTGCGTGCGGCGCGGATCATATGCAGGCGGGCCAGCAGGGCATCGCGGCCTGTTTCCAGATTCAGCACCACATGCCGCGGTTGTTCCGCAGTGGAATCACGCACTGCTTCGGCGGCAGCCACGCGCAGTTGCGACGCTTCGGCACAACGGTCAGGCAAGGCGCATTCGACGCGGGCGTCTTGCCGCTGTGCGGCCTCCAGCTGACTGGCGCGGATCTGCTCGCGGCTGGGCATGCAGGCCGTCAGCAGCAGGGCGAACGCGGCGAGACTGAAGGTCTGGAGGAGAGGCGGTCGCATCGATAGTCAGGCAGTGTGATGACGTAGGTTGCGCAGGTTCACACGGCACCGTGCAGCGATGGCGCGACTGCGATCCTGCGGTTCAGCATTGAGCTGGTGAGAGCGTAAGCGGGCTCAGCTGTGGTCGCTCGCGGCGTCGCGGCGCAGCTGGATATCGAAGCTGAGCTTGACCCGATCGCTGACGAACAGCCGGCGCGCATGCATGCCGAACTGGCTGCGGTCGACCTCGCCACGGGCCTGCACGGGGCAGTCGATGCCGGGCCGCGCGCAGGCTGCCGGCAGCAGATCGAAGCTGACGCTGCGACTGATGCCCCGCAGAGTCAACACGCCGTCGATGGGACCCCCTTCGGCGAGCAGACGGCTCGGCACCGCCGCCGCGCGATATTCGATCCAGGGATGGTGTTCGGTATCGAAGAAATCGGCGGAGCGCGCCCATTCCTCGTGGCTTTCGCGCCCCATCAGTACGCTGCCGGAGGCGATGCGAACCTCCAGCACAAACTGGCCGGCGCGCGCTTCGGGCCGGATCACGCCCTCGATGTGGGCGAACCGGCCGTCAATCCGCTTGACCCACGCCGCGCGTACCGAGAATCCGGCCAGTGAGCGCGCGGTGTCGATGCGCATGCCCGCCTCAGCCTCAGCCGTCGCGGACGCAAGCGAGGGCAGCAGCAGGGCGAGCAGCAGGGCACATCGCATGATCGACGTCAGGGCGCCCAGAACGCCGAGAGCGTCGCTGCACCGGGTTCAAGCGCGGCGGTATCGGCGAACTCGAGTACCGCGATACCGGCCGGTGGCATGCCGCGGTGGTCGCCGGACTGGCCGGTGGAGAGCAGTGCCGCCAGCGACTCAAAACCCGGGTTGTGGCCGACCAGCATCAGGGTCTCGACATCGGCCTGGTCGGCAATCACTTCGAACAGTTCAACCGGGTCGGCTTCGTAGATTCGCGCATCGCTGCGCTGGTCGACATAGCCGGTCTGCGCCAGTACCCGTTCGGCGGTGGCGCGGGCTCGCTCGGCCGAGGACACCACCACCCGCTGCGGCAACGTGCCGTGCTCGGCCAGCCAGCGGCCAGCGGCATCGGCTTCGGCTTCGCCGGTGGGCGAGAGGCTACGCTCGCGGTCGTGTTGGCCAGGCTGCTGCGGTTCGGCGTGGGCATGACGCAGAAGAATCAGGCGACGTAGGCTCATGGACGATCATCTCCGAAGGCTTGGATGGTGACGTTGCTGCGATTCCAGCTGCCGGACAGCGGCGCCGGCAGGTTGATGGTGGTGGACATCTGCGCCCGCAGGCGCGTGCTATAGGTGCGTTGCAGCGTACCGCCTGCCACTGCGCCAGCGCCGGCATCGGGATAGATCGGGCAACCCGGACAATGCGCGCGCTGGGAGACCAGGTCGACGGCCCCGCCTGAGGTGCTGCGGCTGGTACCTGTCAGCCAACGCGGCAGCCCGTTGCCGTCATAAAGGTAGACGCCGAAGAACTCCAGCGGAGCATCGCCCAACTGCAGGCTCTCGACACCGATCCCCCAACCGCTTTGGCCGTCCTGGATCCAGGCATTGGTGTGGTCGGCAGCCGCAAACGGCTGGTTGCCCGCGGTGCTGGTCATGAGTTCAGCGCCGCGGCGGCCGCCGCCAAAATCCCAGGCGTACAGCAGGGTGCGCGCATCAATGCTGCTCAGCCAGACCTGACCGGTGGGCGTGCTCTCCGGCTGGAACCCGGAGGGTGCACCACGGTTGCGGCTTGCGAACAGGGTGCCCTCCACCAGACCGCGGTTCCATTGCCCGGCGAAGGTGTACCAGTCCGACAGGTAGCTGGTGGTGCCGGTGTACCAGATGGCGCCGATGGCCGGGCTCTGCGCGTCGCCGTAAACAAAGGCCGCCAGACCGTTGCCATCACGACTCGGGTCGTTGAAGAAGCCCCGGCGCGGCAGAGCAGGCGGCGCCGCTGCAGGGCAACCACTGACCGCTCCACAACTGGTTGCCACCTGTCCGCTGTAGATGCGTGTGAACTGCGCGCTGTGTTGGCCTGCGGCAGCGGTCGCGAGGTAGTCGATCGCGATCGGCGCGCCGCAGCTGGCGCTCTCCGGCAGTTTGAACGGCAGTTGCAGGGTCACGCTGGCGCCTGCGGCTAGGCTGCCCGGCAGGGCCAAGGTGGCGCCCTCGAGCTGCACGCGCGCCTGTGCCTGCAGGGGCACATTCTGCGGGTCGAACAGGCACACCGAGCGGTTGGCGGCGACCGCACCGGACGCGTTGCAGGAAGCGTTCAAGGGGTCACTGCCGACGCCATCGACGAGGCCCACTGTGGCGCTGCCGCCACCGGCTGCATCGGCGCGACGGTACTGGTAGGCGATCTCGCCGCTGCCGGCATAGGCGATCGCCTGGAACGAAGCATCGCCGGTGTTGCCGGTGCTGACATAGTTCTGCACGCCATCCCACTGGAAGACGTGGCAGGGCTGGACACCGCCGACCGTGGCTGCGCGCGGGCAGGATGCGTAGTAGCGATAGCGCAGCGCGCCGCTGGCCGGCACCACCAGATCGTCGTGCAGCACATGCAGACGCGGGCCCGCTCCGCCGCGGTCGAGCACCCCGGTACAGCTGTTGTCGTAGTCCGCGCCGGTGTCGGCGTTTGAGAAAGAGACATAGCCATTGGTGGACATGATCGCCTGGCTGTAGCTCGCGCCGTAGAGGCGCAGGCCGGTGCCGCCCAAGGCAATAACCCCGCGACCGTCATCGTTGCTGTTCAGGCTGAGTGGCGCGGCGTCGCTGATGTCGACGAATCCATAGCTGCACACCGATGGGCTGGCGGCGCTGGTGGTGCCGAGGTAGCCGTAGGCGTTCGGACCGATGCCGCCGGGCAAGGTGGCAGCGATTGCGCTGTTGGCGAACAAGGCATGTGCGCCCGCCGGCAGTGCTGCGTTGCCGCTGTTGGTCAGGGTGACCGGCAAGCGCCAGCGTTCGCCCGGGTCGATGCCGCCGACACCGTCACCGCAGATCTGGGTCGGTTGGGCGGCGGTCACGGTGACGCGCGCCGATGCAACGTCAAGCGCCCGACTGGCGATACCGGCGCAGCCGCTACCGTCCTGCACACGGACACGCACCTGGCCGCTTTGCGCGCGGGCATAGCGCAGGCTGACGCTGGCTGCGCTGCCACTGCGCTCATAGACGCCGTCACCATCCAGGTCCCACTCATACGTGTAGCCGCTTCCAGTTCCACCGCTGACGCTGGCGGTGAAGCTGACCGTCTCGCCGACCCGCGGCGCCGCGCTGAAGGCGTTCGAGGCAAGGGCGACGCTGGGCGCGTTGCAGCTGCCGTAGCCGTCGATGCCGAGCGGATTGCTGGCGCTGCGATCCATCCAGTCGCGCATGCGGCTGGCGGCGGTACCGCCGCCGGTCCAGGCCTTGTCCAAGGCCCCATAGCAGTCGCTGCCATCGGGGACGGTACATGACGCACTACCGCCCGAGAGCACGCCGACCAGGCGCTGATTCTGCGGGTTCCAAATCCCCGACCCGGAGGATCCGCCTTCGGTGGTGCCGCGGTCCCAGGCGCCCACATACCAATGGGTCGTCGCGGTAGAGGTTGGGATGATGCAGTTGCGACCCGTCGTCAACGGGTTGAGGTCGATTGCGATGCGTTTTTCGTGACCAGACGGGTGATGGATGCCCACCCCTCCGGTTGGGACGCTGCCGCTGCGGTCCCAGCCGCTGTAGAAGGCATCGGCGGCGGCCGGCACCGGGTTGTTCAAGGCGACGATGGTGAAGTCAGTCGCCTCGTGCGTTGCCAACAGGTTTGCACCCGACTGCACCGCGGCGGAGATTGAGTTCGACAACGACGAGCCGCTGGCTGTGCTGCCAGGGCTGCGGCAGGTCGGGCTCTGGTAACGCCAGTAGAACACCATGCCGGCCACCCGATCCTGCGTCGAAACGCAGTGGTGTGCGGTCAGGAATCGCGGGTTGGAGATGTCCTGCCCGGGAACCCCGGTGGCCACCAACTGCCCGGTGCAGACGAAGCCGGCAAAGGTGTAGTGGGCCACCGAGCGGATCTGCGGGCGCCAGCTGTCGCCTTCGCTGCAGGCGACATCGATATTGCAGCTGCCTGACTTCAGCTGGTTCATCGCCACGAAGGGATCGCGATAGCCCTGGGTCGCCGAGGCCAGCTGCAGGCGGGTGATCGCGCGGCTGCCGGCCGGGATGGTCAGCTCGATACGGAGGCTGTCCGCGGCGACCATGGCGGTGTGCAGCCGACCGCTGGCCGGGTTGTCGGCGTCGGTGAAGCGCAGCTGGGGGTGTTTGTCGTCGCCGGCATACACCGCCAGCTCGGCGCCCACCGGCAAACGGAATTCACCGAAACCCAGCTCCAGGCTGCGCGCCTGTGCGCCATCAAGCTGCAGCGACCAGCGTTCACGCCCATCTGCCAGCACACTCCAGCTGCCGCCCTGATCCACACCGGGCGCAGCCTTGGAGATGCCCTTGCCGGCAAATTCGTGGACCACGCCGTAGCGCAGCGGCACACCGGCCTTGCCCTCGCTGGCGCGGTCATCGGCGCTCAGCTTGGGCAAATCCAGCGCAGGCAGCAGGATGCGCTCCGCGTGCGCCATCTCTACCGATGCAAGGCCGATTACAGCGAGGAGGGGAACGAGGCAGACACGACGCATGGGGATTCTCCAGAAGGCGGCACGACGCAAGGGCTTGTGCTCTCGAAGCGCGAGGATACACCCCGACCACGCCCGCTTTGGTCAGTGCCGCAGCCGCGTCAGCGGACTGCAGCCTGAGTCACTGCCGCTACACTTCGCCGTCCGGCGTCCTTCCCGCGCCCTGTGAAGCCCCTGCCGATGTTCGAACCCCGCGATCTGGCCGTTCTGCTGCGCTCCGGCGCACCGCTGGTGGTGATCGAAACCCATGAGGAAGCCCTGCTGCTGGATGCCTTCCGGCACGTGGTGGCCGAGCTGCTGCGGCCGCTGATGAGCTGGAGCATCACCCAGGGCCTGCAGCGGCTGGATCTCGACGAGACCGATCTGCCACCCTGCAATGATTCCAGCCAGCTGCTGGAACTGATGCACGGCGACCCGCGGCGTGGGATCTGGCTGCTGTTCGACTTCAGCCCTTACCTGCGCTACTCGATGAGCATTCGCCGCCTGCGTGAAGTGGTGCTGGGCCAGGCGGCAGCCAAGCACAGCGTGGTGCTGGTCGGCGCCAAGGTTGAACTGCCAGACGATCTCGAGTCACTGGCTACACGCTTCGAGGTGCGTCTGCCGGACGAGGCGCGACTCGGACAGATGCTGCGCGAGGAGGCCTTCGCCTACTCGCGCGAACACGGCGGCAAGCGCGTGCAGGTCGAAGCCCCGGCCCAGCGCCAGCTGCTGCGCCATTTGCGCGGCCTTTCGCTGCTGGACGCGCGCAAGATCATCCGTCAGCTGATCCACGACGATGGCGCGATTCGCAACGACGACATCGCCAAGGCGCAGCAGGCCAAGTTCAAGCTGCTCGGCAGCGGCGGCGTGCTGCACTTCGAACCCGATGTCGCGCGTTTCGATGAGGTCGCCGGACTCGGCCGTCTGAAGCGCTGGATCGAACAGCGCCGGGCGATCTTCGTCGAGGGCAAGGCGCCGCCCGGGCTGGACCCGCCCCGCGGCCTGCTGCTTCTGGGTGTGCAGGGCGCCGGCAAGTCGCTGGCGGCCAAGGCCTGTGCGGGCGGCTTCGGGGTACCGCTGCTGCGGCTGGACTTCAGCGCGCTGTACAACAAGTACCACGGCGAAACCGAACGCAACCTGCGCGAGAGCCTGCGCGCGGCAGAGTCGATGGCGCCCTGCGTGCTGTGGTGCGACGAAATCGAGAAAGGCCTAGCGACCTCGAACAGCGATGACGGCGTCAGCCGTCGGGTGCTGGGTGCACTGCTGACCTGGATGGCCGAGCGCAAGCAGCCGGTGTTCCTCGTGGCGACCGCCAACAGCATCGAACAGCTGCCGCCGGAACTGTTACGCAAGGGGCGTTTTGATGAGATCTTCTTCGTCGATCTGCCCGGCGCAGCGGCGCGCGAACAGGCCTTCGCCATCCACCTGCGCCGACGCGAACAGGCGCTCGAAGAGTTCGACCTCAGCGCGCTGTCAGCAGCCAGCGCTGGCTTCTCCGGCGCCGAGATCGAACAAGCCGTGGTGGCTGCGCTGTACGACAGCCACGGCGACGGCGAGCGCCTCGGCCAGGTCCATCTGCTGTCCGCCCTGCGCGGCACCCGCCCGATCTCGGTGGTGATGGCCGAGCAGGTGCAGCGCCTGCGCCAGTGGGCCGCCGAGCGCTGCGTGCCCGCCGACGAGCCCGAGCCGCTCTGAGCCGCACACTGGGCCACTGTCGAAGCCCGCGACTGCAGGCGAGCTGAGTCGAGTTGGCCTTTCGCTACGCCCGCTGTGGCGAATCCCGAATCCCGAATCCCGAATCCCGAATCCCGAATCCCGAATCCCGAATCCCATGCTCATAGACATCGGCGCCAACCTCACCCACGAATCCTTCACCGCTGACCTGGAGGACGTGCTTGCGCGTGCTGCGCATGCCGGTGTCGCGCAGATGGTCGTCACCGGCGCCAGCCGCGAGGGCAGCGCGGCGGCGTTGGCGCTCGCGCAGTTGTATCCGGGCCGACTGTTCGCCACCGCCGGTGTGCATCCGCACCATGCGACTGAATACACCGAGGAGGCCGAGGCCGAGCTGCGCGCCCTGCATGTCCATGCGGAAGTCTGTGCGCTGGGCGAAACCGGGCTCGATTACCACCGCGACTTCTCGCCGCGGCCGGCGCAGCGGCGTGCGTTCGAGCGTCAGCTGGAGATCGGTGTCGCCTTCGGCAAGCCGCTGTTTCTGCATCAGCGCGAAGCCCACGCTGACTTCCTGGCGATCCTCAAGCAGGTTCGCGACCGCGTGCCGGCGGCACTGGTGCACTGCTTCACGGACAGTCGCGAGGCGCTGTACGACTATCTCGACCTCGACTGCCACATCGGCATCACCGGTTGGTTGTGCGATGAGCGCCGCGGCCAGCATCTGCGCGAGCTCGTGCGCGAGATTCCGGGCAATCGCCTGCTGATCGAAACCGACTGCCCCTACCTGCTGCCACGCAATCTGAATCCCATGCCTTCGCATCGGCGCAACGAACCCATGTACCTCGGCCACATCGCAGAAGAGCTCGCGCGCGACCGTGGCGAGACCTATGCCGAAGTGGCGGCGTGCACCACCGCCAATGCGCGCGCCTTCTTCCGCCTGCCGGATTCGGCGGGTGGCGCCTACCTCCGGGCAGCCTGAAATGAACACAGCCACCACCGCACCCAACCCGCTGCTGGCCATCGGCGGCCAAGCGCTGCAGTTCGCTTTGAACCGTGCGCTGCAGCTGGACCCCGACATGGCCGCGGAACTTGTGACACTTGAGGGTCGCAGCATCGAACTCGAACTGGCGGCACCGCGGCTCTTGGCGCGGATCACGGTCGAGCGCGGCGCGCTTAAGGTCGGGCCTGGGCAGGTCGATTCCGAGCCGGATCTGAGCCTCAAGGCCACGCTTGGCGCGGTGCTGGCGCGTGTGCTGCCGGGGGCGGCGCCCGCCAGCCCGGGCCGGCTGAAGATCGCCGGTGATGTCGAGTTGGCGCAGGCGCTGCAGCGGTTGGCTCAGCGCTACACCCCGGACATCGAGGCCGCGCTTTCGGCACGGCTGGGTGAGGTCATCGGTGTGCAGGTAGCCAAGGCTTTGCGTTCAGCGTTCGGCTCGGCAGCGAGCGGTGCACGTGCATTGGCCGAGGCGGGTGCCGACTACCTGCGCGATGAGCGCCGCGACCTGCTCGGGCGCGCCGAACTCGACGCTTTTCTGGAGGATGTCGACGGTGTGCGCGACGATGTCGAGCGGACTCAGCGTCGAATCGAACGGCTGCAGCGACGGCTGGCCGAGTAGGCCTGTCCGGCGCAAACGGTCGCCAATCAGGTTGTGGTCCCGATTTCAGTTGTCCAGCTTGAATTCCAGCGAGCGCCGCGCGCGCAGCGGGGTCGCTGGCGGCTCGAATCGCCAGCGCTGTAGCGCGCCGATGGCTTCGCGGTCGAAGATCCCTTCCGGCTCGCTGCTCAGCACCCTCACATCGGTCACGCCGCCGTCGGTGCCGA
This sequence comes from Aquimonas sp., assembly GCF_044377145.1. Lineage (NCBI taxonomy): Bacteria > Pseudomonadati > Pseudomonadota > Gammaproteobacteria > Lysobacterales > Lysobacteraceae > Aquimonas > Aquimonas sp. The sequence continues at coordinate 49,988 of NZ_JBILJQ010000025.1, read as the reverse complement.
TCATGAACTCCAATTCCACCCGACCTTCGATGCGCCGACGCTGCGCCAGGGGCGGATAGCGCAGAGCAGGGCGAAACACGACTTCCGGTAGGCGCTCAGGCGCCACGGCCGTTGGCGAGCTTGGGCTCACTGTGGCCGGCTCCTGGGCAGCGGGGGGTTCCGCTACGCTGACTGAAGCAGGCGTCGGGCGAGTAACCACAGCGACCGCCGGTGCTGCAGGAGGCACCTGCTCGACGACGGGAGGCGGAGCCTGCTCAACAACGGGAGGGGGCGTCGGTTCAGTCGCGACCCTCGCTTCTTGCGCCGCCGTTTCCAAGGCCTGGGCGCGGTCAGCCGCACTGGTTCGGGCAGACTCGAGCAGGCGCTGCAGGCGAGGCAACGCAGGCGCATCCGGCGCGGCGCGCGCGATCTGTGCCAGGACCCGATCCGCATCGGTCAAGTCAGTCGCTGCGACACGTTCCTCCACGTGCAGCACGGCATAGGGCAAGAGGTCATCTAGCGCCGTGCGTGCGACCGTGTTGTCCCGATCGAGTTCTGCCGCCTGCAGGAACAGTTCGAAGGCATTGTCGGCGGGCGGCACGAACAGCCGCTGGTCGCGCAATGCCAGATCGCCGCGCCGGGTCAGATCAGCGGAGTGCACCGGCGTGGAGCTTTCGACCGGCTGCTCGGGAGTGACCGCAGCCGTCGACGGCTGCGACGGCGCGCCTTCCACTGGCGGCGCCTCGCCTGAGCAGCCGATGACGCTGGCCAAGAATGCGGCGCCTGCTGCGTAAGCGCACAGGCGGAGCGGGTTGCGCTTGGCGCGCAGCAAGAATTGAAACGCCACGGTGAACCCCGGAAATCGCTGAGCCCGTTGGGCCCAAGCCAGCGCCGCAGTCTGGCCGGACCGGATTGCGGCACTGCGACAACGGTGTAACTTTCGGCAACATCCGGCGAGCGCAGGGAGGCGCGCCCAGACAGGGATGCTGGCGCCCGTTGCTCGGACGGGCGCCAGATCAGGCTGCGGGCTATTGCGGTTCGGCGCTGGCGACGGCGCTAGCGCTCGAGGTTGAAATCGATCGTCCGTCGAACCCGCATCGGCTCGGATGGCGGCTCGAAGCGCGTGCGGCGCATCGCCTGGATCGCCTCACGATCAAAGATATTGCGCGGAACGCTCGACACCACCCGCACATCCGAGACACCGCCATCGGCGTCGATCTGGAAGTCGAGGGTCACGCTGCCGTTGATGCCCTGCCGTGCGGCCTGCTCGGGATACCGCAGTTGGGGCTGACGGATCATTCGCGGAGTTCTTGGCTGCGCAGGCTGTGCAGTCTCGACGGGCGGCGGCGGCGCGACGACCACTGGAGCCGCAGGCGGAGGTGTGACAACCGGTGCGGGCGCAGGCTCGGCCGGTTCGGGTGCGACGGGTTCGGGCGCGCTGACCACAGGCGGCGGCGCTGGCACCGCGGGCTCTGCAGGTTGTGTGGGCGCCACCGGGCGGGCGGGCGGCACGGCTTCACGCTCGGTGGCCAGGCGCCGCTCCAGCCGCTCTAGTTCGCGCTCAAGTCGCTCCAGGGCGGGCGCTTCCGGCTGAGCACGGGCGAGCAGGTCCAGAACGCGCCGTGCCTCCTCCGCATCGCGCGCGGCAGTTCGCTGCTCGACATGCAGCACCCCGTACGGAAACAGGTCGGTCAACGCATCTTGGGCTTTGGTCAGGTCCGGCTTCGCTTCCAGCGCGAGGACGAACAACTCGAAAGCGTTGTCGCCAGCGGGCGCGAACAAGCGCTGAGCGCGCAACGCCGCTTCAGCGGTTTCAACGCTGGCCACAACCGCCACCACAGGTGCCGCAGGCGTTTGGCTTGCGGGCTCGGTCGGGGTGGTCTCTGGCGCGCTGCTTGGGGCCTGCGCGGGCGGGTCAGAGCCGCCGCAGGCCGCCAGCAGCAACAGTGTCGACAGCGCCAGGTACCGGCATCGATTTGGACGTTTCATTGGCTCCCCCTTAAGAGCACGAAAGGACTGCGGCACCGCCCGATTCACGCCCCACAGCACCCCTGCTGCGAACGTGCGCGGGCAGACGGTCGGTCTGCTCGGGGGTTGTCTTCCGCAACGCAATATAACCGGCTACGCGCCGCCGTGAGCGCTATTTGCCTATGCAGAAACTACCAAAAATCTTGCCGAGCAGATCATCTGCGCTGATTCGCCCGGTGATCTCACCCAAGGCGTCGTGCGCGTGGCGCAGGTCTTCCGCCGCCAGTTCGCTGTTGCCCTTGGCCAACGAGTGTGCGGCCTGGTCGAGCTGGACACTGGCGTGTTCGAGGGCGTCGACATGGCGGGCGCGGGCGCTGAAGGCCCCCTCGGCCGCGTTGTCGAGGCCGGCGGCATGCTTCAAGGCCTGGCGCAGCAGCTCGAGGCCAGCGCCAGTGCGCGCTGACAGCCAGAAGTGCGCACCGTCAACGCCTGTTTCGGTGCGCGCCATCTGACCGGACAGATCGCATTTGTTGTGCAGCCAGAACACGTGCGGCAGGCCGGCCAATTCTTCCTGCAAAGCGCGAGTCGACTCCCGATCGGCGTCTGCATCAAGCACAGCCAGAGCAAGATCGGCGCGCTGGAACTCGGCGCGGGCGCGCCGGATGCCCTCGGCCTCGACCCGGTCGGCCGCGCTGCGCAAACCGGCGGTGTCGACCAGGGTCAGCTCGATGCCATCAAGCTGCACCACTTCGCGCAGCAGGTCGCGGGTGGTGCCGGCGATGTCGGTGACAATCGCGCGCTCGCTGCCGGCCAGAGCATTCAGCAGCGAGCTCTTGCCCGCATTCGGGGGGCCGGCGATGACGACGTGCAGGCCATCGCGCAGGCGCTGCCCTCGGCGCGCTTGCTCCAGCAGGGTCCGCAACTGTTCGCGCAGCTGCTGCAGTCGGCCACTGACCTGCGGCCCGGCCAGGAAGTCGATCTCTTCCTCCGGGAAATCGATGGCGGCTTCTACGTAGACCCGGAGCCCGGTGCAGGCTTCGGCAATGGCGTCGACGCGTCGGCTGAACTCGCCATCGAGTGCGCGGCGCGCGGCGCGTGCGGCGGCTTCCGAGCCGGCGTGGATCAGATCGGCCACCGCTTCGGCCTGGGCCAGATCGAGTTTGTCGTTGAGAAAGGCCCGCTCGGTGAACTCACCGGGCCGCGCCTGCCGTGCACCGAGCTCGATACATCGCGCCACTAACGCGCGCAGCAGGGCCGGGCTACCGTGCGCCTGCAGTTCGACGACATCCTCGCCGGTGTAGGAAGCGGGTGCGCGGAAATACAGCAGCAGGCCGTCATCAATCAGCTCTCCTTCGCCGCTGCGGAAGCGCGCGTATCGGGCCTGACGCGGCTGTGGCGTCTGTCCACTCAGAGCCTTCGCGATGCTGGCGGCCGAATGTCCCGACAACCTGATCACACCGATGCCCGCAGCGCCGGCCGCCGTGGCGATTGCAACGATGGTGTCGCGACCTGACAGCGGCACAAGGGGTTCGGGGGCGGGGCTGGACGGCGGCGGCGATTGTTGGTGCATGGTTCGCGCTCCGCGGAGCTTGCTCTTCTGCTGCCACAGCGGGGACGGCTGCTCGCTGCCGAATGCCGGATCCCCGCTGCGTAGTGATCAGCTCTTGGCAGGGGTCGCCGTGGCGGCGTGGCGGCGGGTGATTACCCACTGCTGCAGCAGGCCGAGCGCGCCGTTGGTGGTCCAGTACAGCACCAGGCCGGCGGGGAAGAAGGCGAACATCACGCCGAACGCGATCGGCATGATCTGCATGATCCGCTTCTGCACCGGATCCATGCCCGGCGTCGGCGACAGCTTCTGGGTGGCCCACATGGTCAGCAGATTCAGGATGGGCAGAACGAAGTAGGGATCCGGCGCGGTCAGGTTCTGGATCCACAGGATCCAGGGGGCATGGCGCAGCTCAACCGCTTCGATCAGGACCCAGTACAGGGAAATGAAGATCGGAATCTGGATCAGGATCGGCAAGCAGCCGCCCATCGGGTTGATCTTCTCTTTCTTGTACAGCTCCATCATCGCGGTCTGGAACTTCTGACGGTCTTCGCCGTAGCGTTCTTTCAGGGCTTCGATGCGCGGTTGCACGGCGCGCATTTTGGCGAAGCTCTTGTACTGCGCTTCGGAGAGCTTGAACAACGCGGCCTTGAGCAAGACCACCAGCAGAACGATTGCCCAGCCCCAGTTGCCGGTGAGGTCGTGCAGGATGCCAAGCAGCCACGCCATCGGCTGGGCAAGGATGGTGAAGATGCCGTAGTCGAGTGTCAGCTTCAGGCCGGGGGCGATGCCTTCGAGTTGGTCCTGCAGTTTTGGTCCGATGTACAGGCGGGCCGAGTTCTGCAGATTGCCGCCGGCGCTCAGCTCCAGCACCGGCCCGAGCGCACGCACGCGGTAGCGGTCGCTGGATTCGATGCCGGTGCTGAACTCGTGGATTTCCTCGGCCTGTGGAATCCAGGCCGCGAAGAAGTAGTGCTCGAGCATGGCCACCCAGCCCTGGGCGTTCTTCAGATCGAGCGGCTCGTCCTGGAAGTCGGCGAACTTCAGTTTGTCGAACTTGCCCTGCGGGCTGTACCAGGCGGCGCCCACGAAACTGTACGCGGCCGGGTTGGTGAAGCTCGATCCAGGTAACGCGGGCGGCTGCACTCGCAGCAGCTGGCGGTAGGCCTGGAAACTTGCCGGCTCGGCCGAGCTGTTCTCGAATCGATCCTGCACCTCGATCGCGTAGCTGCCACGCGTCAGGCGCAGCGTGCGCACCAGGCGCAGGCCATTGGCACCTTCCCAGCTGAACGGCACTTCGAGGCTGTCCTGGCCCTCGGCCAGGCTGAAGCTGTCGGCATCGACCTGGAAGTTGCTGAGGTGGTTGGGCAGCTCGGGCCGGCTGCCGACATAGCCGGTCTGGGCGATGAAGTAGCGGTTGGCGGCGGTGTCCAGCAGTCGGACCGGCGGCGCATCACCCGTCGCCTGCTGACGATAGGCGAGCAGATCGGCGGTGACGATGCTGGCGCCGCGGGTGTCGACTTCGAGCTCCAGCACGTCGGTGTGGATGCGCACGCGTCGACTGTGGTCGCTGGCCGCGGCAGCTTCAACGGTGGGTTCGACAGCCTGTCCGCTGGCCGGCTTGAACTCGGGCAGATCACCGCTGGCGTTCGGCACGACAGACGCTTGCTGATCCGCGGCCGCGCTGGGGGTCGGAGACGTTGCCTGCGGGCGATGGTAGTCCTGCTGCCAGGTGTCCCAAACCAGATAGCCCACCAGCATCCAGGCGATCAGAAGAAAAGTGCGTGCTTGGTTCATTCGGACACTCGGTCGTCACCGGCCCGGGGATCGGGCTCGGTACGCGTGGGGGTAGGGGAGTCGGCAGCTTCAGCCGTCGGGCTGAACGCTGCGGATGCAGTCGGCGCAGCCGGCATTGTGACCTGCGCAGCAGGGGCCTTCAACGCGCACAGGCGCGGCAACAGCCGCATCAGGTCGTCACGCAGCTGCTGAGGGGTGGCTAGTGCGGCTTCGCGCCGGCCCATGAACACGTAGTCGCCGGGTGGCAGCAGGTTGCGCTGCTGACGGAAGAATTCGCGGGCCACGCGCTTGATGCGGTTGCGTACGACGGCGCGCTTGTCGACTTTGCGCGAGACCGCAAAGCCGATCCGTGGCCTGGGGTTGGCCTCGCTCTCGGGTTGGGCGAGTGCGGTACAACGGTAGAAGGCGCCGCCCATGCGCTTGCCAGAATCCAGGCAACGGCTGAACTCGCGCGGCAGGTGCATGCGCGCGCTGGGGCGGAGACGTGCAGCTGGGGTGGGGCGTTGGTCGCTGGAGGTCATGCTCATGGCTCAAGTCCATGCCGGGCACCCGCACAAGGCCCAGAAACGCCACAGGCCCGGCGAATGCCAGGCCTGATGGAGTGTTCCGGACCGGAGTCGATGCGAAGCAGGACCCGGTGCGAACTTCTACGTAAGGAGCGAAGCTCCTCGACGCAGATTACGGGCAGAGACGCTTGCGACCCTTGGCGCGACGTGCATTCAGGATTTTGCGGCCGTCGGCAGTTGCCATACGGGCGCGGAAACCATGGGTGCGAGCGCGTTTGAGATTGCTGGGCTGAAAGGTGCGCTTCATGACAGCGGCCTTGAATGTTGGGCAGAAAGACCGCGGAGCTTAGCCGGCGCGTCACGGCATTGTCAAGCGCTCAGCGGTTGGCAGTGCAGGTGGCCGGGCGTAGACTGGCCGACTGTTTCGGCCTGTACCCTGCTTGGGTGCCCGGCACCCCGTCGGCGGCCGTATCGATTGGCCCGAAGCCACCGCAACGCTCGTTGCCCTTTCAGGGTCGATCGATGACGCGATGGCTTCCCTACATTTGCGGGAGCTGCATGTCGCCTTGGTTGCGTTGCCTCGAACGCCTTGAAGCCGAACTGCCGGCGGAGAGCTTCTACACGTGGATCAAACCGCTGCACGCCTTGCCTCAAGAAGGCGGGATTGCGCTGTTTGCTCCGAACTCCTTCGTGGTCGAGACCGTACGCGATGAGTACCTGCCGCGCATCAGCGAGCTGCTGCGGCATTACGCCGAGGATGCCAACCTGAGGGTCGCGGTTGAGCTGGGCACCCCGCGCAGCGCGCGTGACCTCGCCATCGCCGAAGTCAAGCCGGCTGCGAGCGGCAGCCCCAGCCAGCGGATGAAGGCGAGCGGGCCCTCCGGCAAACCGATCAACAGCAACATCGATCCGCTCTACACCTTCGACAACTTCATCGAAGGCAGCTCCAACCAGTTGGGCCGCGCTGCGGCAATGCAGGTCGCCAAGGAACCCGGCCGCGCCTACAACCCGCTGTTGCTGTACGGCGGCACCGGCCTGGGCAAGACCCATCTGATGCACGCCGCCGGCAACTATATGTTGGCGCAGAACCCCGGCATGCGCGTGCTTTACCTGCGTTCGGAGCAGTTTTTTGCAGCGATGGTCAAGGCGCTGGCCGACAAGGCGATGGAGCAGTTCAAGCGGCAGTTTCACTCGGTACATGCGCTGCTGATCGACGATATCCAGTTTTTCGCCGGCAAGGACCGCACCCAGGAGGAGTTCTTCCACACCTTCAATGCGCTGTTCGAGCTCAAGCAGCAGATTATCCTCACCTGCGACCGCTACCCGAAGGAAGTCGACAACCTGGAGCCGCGGCTGAAGTCGCGCCTGGGCTGGGGCTTGTCGGTGGCGATCGAGCCGCCTGATTTCGAGACGCGCGCAGCCATCCTGCTGGCGAAGGCTGCGCAGAAGTCGGTGGCGCTGCCGGAGAACGTCGCTTTTCTGATTGCGCGGCGGATGCGCTCGAATGTGCGCGACCTCGAGGGCGCACTGAACACTCTGGCCGCGCGCGCCAACTTCATGGGCCGTGCGATCACCGAGGAGTTCGCACAGGAGGCCCTGCGCGATCTGCTGCGCGCGCAGCAGGCTGTGATCTCGCTGACCAATATCCAGAAGACGGTGGCCGACTACTACCAGCTGCGCGTGTCGGATCTGCTGTCCAAGCGTCGCACGCGTTCACTGGCGCGTCCGCGTCAGATGGCAATGGCCTTGGCCAAGGAGCTCACCGAGCACAGTTTGCCGGAGATCGGTGATGCATTCGGAGGTCGCGACCATACAACGGTGATGCATGCCTGCAAGGTGGTTCGGGGCCTGACCGGAGACGACCCGAAGTCACGCGAGGATTGGGAGAAACTGATCCGCCGCCTGACCGAATAGCGTCCGCAAGCGGGGCGCGGGAGCATCTTGGTAAGCTGTGGATAAGCCCGGTATGAAGTGGGGCACTGTTTTTGGCCCCGCAGTTATCCACATTTGGTCCACAGCCCAGAAGCTCACAGCGCACAGGCTTTGAAGTCTCGAAAAACGATTGTGATTCATGGGGTTGCATGGCTTATCCGGAGAAATCCGCGACACCATCATCATCACAGTCTTCTTAAAGCTTAAAAAACATGAGGGTTGAGGTATGCGTTTTAGTCTGACTCGGGAAGTGTTGCTCAAGCCGCTGCAGCAGGTGGTCAGCGTGGTTGAGAAGCGGCAGACAATGCCTGTGCTTTCAAACCTGTTGGTCAGCTTGGAGCAGGGCGTGCTGTCGCTCACGGCTACCGATCTTGAAGTCGAAATGGTGGCGCGGGTTGGTTGTGCGGATGGCGAGCCCGGTGCAATCACGGTCCCGGCGCGCAAGTTCTTCGAGATTGTCAGAGCGCTTCCGGATGGCGTGATGGTCAGCGTCAATGTGACAGGCGATCGGATCGCGGTGAATGCTGGACGCAGTCGTTACACGCTTGCTGGTTTGAGTGCAGACGAGTATCCGAGCTCGGAAGAAGCAGAGGTGGTCGAGCGCCTGCGGCTGAGTGAGGGAGCGTTGAAGAAGGCGTTCGATGCGACGGCCTTCGCCATGGCGCAGCAGGATGTGCGTTTTTATTTGAACGGCCTGCTCTTGGATGCTGAAGGCAACACGCTGCGTTGTGTGGCTACGGACGGTCATCGGCTGGCGATGAGCGAGACCGATCTTGCTGCGGGCCCGCAGGTCAAGCGGCAGATTATCGTTCCGCGCAAGGGCATCCTGGAGTTGTTGCGGCTGCTGGAGTCGGCGGATCGCGAGATCGAGCTTGAGCTCGGTCGCAGCCATCTGCGGTTCCGTCGGGATGATGTCTCGTTCAGCACCAAGCTGATCGATGGTCGTTTCCCCGATTACGAAGCCGTCATTCCCTTGGGGGCTGACAAGGAGGCTCGGGTGGAGCGAGACGTTCTGCGTGCCGCTTTGCAGCGAGCGGTGATTCTGTCGAATGAGAAGTACCGGGGTATCCGGCTTGAGATCGACAGCGGCGTCATGCGGGTGATCGCGCACAACCCCGAGCAGGAGGAGGCGGTGGAGGAGGTTGAGGCCGAGACTGAGATTTCAGGGCTTTCGATCGGGTTTAACGCGAGTTATCTGCTTGATGCGTTGGCTGCGTTGAGCGAACCCCAGGCCTTGCTGCTGTTCCGCGATTCCGGTTCGAGTGCTTTGGTGCGTGAGCCGAGCCATGCGCGTAATCGTCACGTCGTGATGCCGATGCGGCTCTGACCCCGGCATGCGTTTCGCACAGATCAGTCTCGGCGGACTCAGGTCGTTTGCCGAGGCTGAGTTCTTTCCTGCAGCGGGGTTGAATTGGTTCGCGGGCGCCAACGGCGCTGGCAAGACATCGGTGCTGGAAGCGCTGTATCTGTTCGGGCACGGCCGCTCCTTTCGTAGCTCCACGCTTGACCCTGTGGTTCGTGTTGGCGACCAGTCGCTATGGCTTTCTGCGTCGCTTGATATAGCTGAGCGGGGGGAGCTACGAGCTGGGCTTCTTCGCCAACGCCGTGGTGAGTGGGTGGTGCGTATTGACGGAGCGCGCTTAGCTCGGTTGTCTGAGCTCGTGTCCCTCGCGCCGATTCTGTGTTTTGAGCCAGGGTCGCAGCAGTTGGTGACCGGCGTGTCTGAGCGCAGGCGTCGGCTTTTGGATTGGGGCGTGTTTCACGTGGAACAGATACCTCTCGAGGCTTGGCGCGTGTATCAACGGGTGTTGTCCCAACGCAACCAAGCTTTGAGGATGCGAAATCTCGACGTCGTTGATGTGTGGGAACCTCAATTGCTCGCAGCGTCCGCGGAAATCACCCAGGCTCGACGGCGGTTCTCCGCGCTCTGGTTCGCAGCGGTGCATGAGGTGTTGGCGTGGCTGTCGCCGTGTTTGAAGGGCGTCGAGCTGTGCTTGAGGCCTGGCTGGGGTCAGACGCACGAAGGTTTCGCAGACGCACTATCGGCCAGCCGAACGCGCGATGTCGATCAAGGTTTTACCAGTGTTGGCCCCCATCGCGCTGATATCAGCCTGCGGTTCGAAGGAACGGACGCCCGAGACCGCTGTTCGCGAGGTCAGACCAAGCTCATTGCGTTGGCATTGATTCTCGCGCTGGCAAGGTGCTACCAGGGTCGCCGCGGCTTCGCACCCGTTCTGTTGTTCGACGACGTCTTCTCGGAACTCGATGCCGAGCACGCCGACGCGGTGATGCGCTGGCTCAAGGTTCATGAGGGCCAAGTGTTTGTGACCGCAGTGCATCCGCCACCGCAGCCAGAGCGCGCCCTATGGCGTCTGTTCCACGTGGAACAGGGTTTGATCACCCCCCTGCTATAATCCCGCCCTTGCCTCCGCCGGCCGTGTGGCCGGTGCTTCTTGCGGCGTAGACCAGGGCATTCATGAGCGACCAGATCTCCAAAGAGTACGACTCCAGTCGAATCACCGTGCTGCGTGGCCTTGAAGCGGTACGCAAGCGGCCCGGCATGTACATCGGCGACGTCCATGACGGCACGGGCCTCCACCACATGGTGTTCGAGGTTGTCGACAACGCCATCGACGAGGCGCTGGCCGGGCATTGCGATACGGTCGTCGTCACGATTCACGCAGACGGCAGCGTCAGCGTTATCGACAACGGTCGCGGCATCCCGGTCGACATTCACCACGAAGAACAGCGGTCGGCCGCAGAAGTCATCATGACGGTGCTGCATGCCGGCGGTAAGTTCGACGACAACAGCTACAAGGTTTCCGGCGGACTGCATGGCGTAGGTGTGTCTGTCGTCAACGCGCTGTCGCAGCACCTCAGCCTGCGGATCTGGCGCGATGGATTCGAGCACCTACAGGAGTACAGCCTCGGCGAGCCGCTGTATCCCCTGAAGCAAGTCGCTGCCTCCAGTAAGCGCGGCACGGAAGTACGCTTTCTGCCCAGCACCGAAATCTTTTCGGATGTCGAGTTCCACTACGACATTCTCGCCAAGCGTCTGCGTGAGCTGTCGTTCCTCAACTCTGGCGTACGCATCGATCTGACCGATGAGCGCAGCGACAAGCGCGATCAGTTCCGCTATGAGGGCGGTATCCGCAGTTTCGTCGAGCATCTCGCGCAGCTGAAAACCCCCCTGCATCCGGCGGTGATTCCGCTGTCCGGCGAAGAGAATGGGATCGTGGTCGAGGTGGCGGTCCAGTGGACCGATGCCTACCAGGAAGCGATGTTCTGCTTTACCAACAATATTCCGCAGAAGGACGGCGGCACCCACCTGGCGGGCTTCCGCGCTGCTCTCACGCGCACCCTGGGTGCCTACATTGAGCAATCCGGGCTGCTGAAGCAGGCCAAGGTAGGCATGAGCGGCGATGACATGCGCGAAGGCATGGTCGCAGTGCTGTCGGTAAAGGTTCCAGACCCAAGTTTCTCCTCGCAGACCAAAGAAAAACTGGTTTCCTCCGAGGTCAAGACCGCGGTCGAAAGCATCGTTTCAAAGCGCTTCGAAGAATTCCTGCAGGAGCACCCGCAAGACGCGCGATCCATCGCCGCCAAGGTGGTCGACGCCGCACGCGCACGTGAAGCAGCACGCAAGGCGCGAGATCTGACCCGCCGCAAGGGCGCGCTTGATATCGCGGGTCTGCCCGGCAAACTTGCCGATTGCCAGGAAAAAGATCCCGCGCTGTCCGAGCTGTTCCTGGTCGAGGGCGACTCCGCAGGCGGCTCGGCCAAACAGGGTCGCAATCGTCGCACCCAAGCCATCCTGCCGCTACGCGGCAAGATCCTGAATGTCGAAAAGGCCCGGTTTGACAAGATGCTGTCTTCGGCCGAGGTCGGCACGTTGATCACGGCTCTGGGATGCGGCATCGGCCGCGAAGAGTTCAACCCCGACAAGCTGCGCTATCACCGCGTCATCATCATGACCGACGCCGATGTCGACGGATCTCACATCCGCACCCTGCTGCTCACCTTCTTCTACCGCCAGATGCCGGTGTTGATCGAGCGCGGACACATCTATATCGGGCTGCCGCCGCTGTACAAGCTGAAACAGGGCAAGCAGGAGCTTTACCTCAAGGACGATGCGGCCCTCAATGCCTATCTGATCAGCCATGCAGTGGAGGGCGCGGAGCTGATCTGCGGCGAGGGCTTGCCAGCCATCAGCTCGGCGGCCCTTGAGCGCTTGCTGACGATGTACGGCGCCGCTGAGGACGCCATCCGTCGGCTCAGCCATCGACATGACGCTGCGATCCTGCAGTCATTGCTGGAGCTACCGCCACCCAGTGCGACGGTGTTTGCGGACCCCGCGCAGGCAGATATGTGGATTGCTGCGCTGCAGCAGAAAATCGCTCGTTCAGGATTAGGCAAGCCGCGCTACCGCATCGGCCTGCAGCCGGGCTTCGATGAACAGCCGGCCGCTTTGCGGGTTGAGCGACAGCATCATGGCTTGACGACTGAGCAGCTCTGGCCGCTTCCGATGTTCGAATCCAGCGAACTGAAACCAGTCACCGACGCCGCTAAAGAGATGCAGGATCTGCTCCAGGCCGGCGCCACCATCAGCCGCGGCAGCCGTAGCCTGCCGGTGCAACGCTTCGCGGATGTCCACGCCTGGCTGTTCGAGGAAGCAAAGCGTGGGCGCACGATCCAACGCTTCAAGGGCCTCGGTGAAATGAATCCTGAGCAGCTGTGGGAGACCACGGTCAACCCGGAGACACGTCGCTTGTTGCGGGTGCGGATCGAGGACGCGGTGGCAGCGGATGAGATCTTCTCGACCCTGATGGGCGATGTGGTCGAACCGCGCCGTGATTTCATCGAGAACAACGCGCTGAAGGTCGCCAATCTCGACGTCTGAGCAAAACACCGGCCAGCGAAACACCCAAGCGAGGCCACGATCGCTGCAGAAGCGGACAGCGAAAACGCGGACCGACCGGCGGCGCCCAGACAGGCATCAGGCACACTGGGCCCCGGTCCAGGGCGCCGCAAGAACCGCGCTCGGAACAGCGGATGCGACGCACCCCGAGCGCCGACGCGGATGCGATGAGGTCAGCAAAGTGGCCTCTCGACGGCGCGGGGCCCGGTCCGCTGGCTATACTGATCCTGAACGCCACACCGGCCCAACCAAGTAACACTGCCAGCGAGCTGGCCGACCCCCATGAAAAAAGCCCACCTGCACCTGCTCGCCCTGCTCCTAACGCTGGTGGGTGGCGCTGCCATCTACTACAAATGGAAGGTTCTAGACTTTCCTCTGTCGCCGTCCACCGAAGTTGAGGTCTGGACGGTGCAGGCGCGAGTGGACTATCTGCCGCGCCGACCGGCCAATACGGTCATCCTGCAGCTGCCCTCGCAGACGCCCGGCTTCACTGTGCTTGATGAGCGATATGTAGCCCGCAACTACTCGAAACTCGACGAACCGCGGCGCGATGGACGCGAAGTCCAGTGGTCGATCCGTCGGGCCAGCGGACGACAGGCGCTCTACTACCGTGCCACGGTCGTCCGCACCAAGCAGAGCGATGTGGCAGAGGCGGCGCCCAAGGTGGGCACGCCACCGACACTGGAAGAACCCTACGCAACAGCCGCGCAGTCGCTCCTGGATCAGGTTCGCGAAGGGTCGGCGGACATTGCGACCTACGCGAAAGAACTGGTCCGACGGATGAACCTCGACAGCGGTAGCGAGGAAGTCTCGCTGCTTGGCGAGAACCACACGACGCCCGAGGATCGCGCCCAGTTCATCGCCAATCTGCTCGCCATGCGCAATATCCCGGCCCGGGTGATTCGCGGGATCGAGCTGGGCGAGACGCAGTCAATGGTCGAGATCCGACCGTGGCTGCAAGTCCACAACGGAGCGCGCTGGATCACCATCGATCTGCGTACGGCTACCGACGGATGGCCCGACAACCTCCTGCTGTGGAGTGCATCGAAATCGCCGCTCCTGCAGATCGAGGACGCAAACCGGGCCGAGGTCACCTTCTCAGTGAGTCGAAATCTCGCCGACGCCATCGCCATCGCCGAGCGCCGGCTTGAGGTTCAGAACAACGATCTCGTCCGGTATTCATTGTTGAGCCTGCCGCTGCAGACACAGTCGGTCTACAAGGTTCTGCTGATGGTACCGATCGGTGCCTTCCTGATGCTGCTTCTGCGCAACATCATCGGCATCAAGACCTTTGGAACCTTCATGCCAGTGCTGATCGCCATCGCGTTCCGTGAAACCCAGCTGCTGGCTGGCGTCATTCTGTTCACCTTGGTAGTGAGCTCTGGACTGCTGGTGCGGTTCTACATGGAACGGTTGCGACTACTGCTGGTGCCACGCCTGACCTCAGTACTGATAATCGTGGTTCTGCTGATGGCTGCGGTATCGATTATCGCCAACCAGTTGGGTTTTGAGGTCGGCCTGTCGGTCGCCCTGTTCCCGATGGTAATCATGGCCATGACGATCGAACGCATGTCGATCGCCTGGGAAGAACGTGGCCCTGGATTCGCGCTGAAGGAAGGCGTCGGAACCCTGGTCGTCGCCTGCATCGCCTACCTGGCGATGAGCTTTGCGCCGCTTGAGCACTTCATGTTCGTGTTTCCTGAGGCCTTGTTGATCCTGCTCGCCGCCACCTTGATCATCGGCCGCTACTCGGGCTATCGCCTCAGCGAGCTGTTCCGCTTCCGGGCACTGGCTCGTGAGCTTGAAACCAAGGAAGCGAGCCGCCCCGCCGATTCGGTAGAAGCCAAACCCTGATCTCCGAGCACGTCGCTGTACACCGACGACCGGCCGCAAGGCCGCTGACATCCACCGATCCACAGGCCTGCTGCGATGCTCAACCTGTTCACCGTTGCCAAACGCCTTCGCCAGATCGGCATGATCGGGCTCGGGCAGCGCAACGCCGACTTCATCCTGGCCTACAACCGGCGACGCTTCTATCCGCGGGTTGACGACAAACTGATCACCAAGCAGCTGGCGATTGATGCAGGTTTGCCGGTACCCGAGCTTTACGCGGTGGTCCGCGAGGAGCACGAGATTCGAGAGCTGCACGCGAAGATTGCCGCGTACGACCAGTTCGTGGTCAAACCCGCCCATGGCTCAGGCGGCGATGGAATTCTTGTGATCAACGGCAGGCGAGGCGACAAATACCGCCGCTCCAACGGCCACCTGATGAACCGCGAGGAGTTCGAACACCACCTGTCGAACGGGCTGTCAGGCCTGTTCTCGCTGGGCGGGCATCCTGATCATCTCCTCGTTGAGTACTGCGTACAGTTCGACCCCATTTTTGATCAGGTCAGTTACAAAGGCGTTCCGGACGTCCGCATCATCGTCTTTCTTGGTTATCCAGTGATGGCAATGATCCGTCTTCCGACCCGCCTGTCGGACGGCAAAGCCAATCTGCATCAGGGCGCGATCGGGGTCGGCATCGATATCCCAACAGGCGTAACGCGCCGTGGCGTCTGGGGCTCAGAGCCGGTCAAGGAACACCCCGATACCGAGCACACCATCGTCGGCTTGAACATCCCGCGCTGGCAGGATTTGCTTGAGATGGCTTCGCGCTGCTACGAACTGTCGGAACTCGGATACATCGGCGTGGATTTTGTTCTCGATAAGAACCACGGGCCGATGATTCTTGAACTCAACGCGCGACCCGGCTTGGCGATCCAGATCGCCAACGGCAACGGGTTGGAGCACCGCCTGCGACGTATCGAAGCGCTGAAGGACGCGGGTCAATTGAGCACGGACCCGGCTGAGCGGGCGGCGTTCGCGCGCGCAAACTTTCCTACCGTCTAGAACGCTCCCGCCGAACGATCTGTCGATCGTCCGCGATCCTTACCGGCGGCGTTCACGAAACTCCACAATGCCGATCGCTCGGTGCGCCGCACGACACGCCTTTACTTGCTCCCGCGCCGGAACCCAGGAAGCTGAGGCATCACAGGTGTGGCGAGGACGCAAATGCCGCATTGAGCCTTGAGTCAATGCTCTAACTGCGGTTAGGCTTGCCGGCCGCGTCGGGATCCACCGTTCGCACTCCCTTCCCCAGGTAAACGACGATGCCCACAGCATTCACCCTGTTGAGGTCCACCCTTCTGCTGCTGGTGTGTCTGCTTGTGGCAATGCCAGCTGACGCCCAACGTCGAGGTCGCCAAGCGGCCGAAGAGGTGTTGTTCCCGAACGCACAGCGCGAAGAGCCGACGGTGCGCCCTGCGCAGCGACTGCAGCGGCAGCTCCAGAAGATGTACGACCTTTCGCAGGAAGAAGGCAAAGATGCGGAGACCGAAGCCGCGGCGAAGGAGCTGCTTGCTGCACGCGGTGTTGGCCCTTACGAAATCTCGCTGATCAACCAGATCCTAGGTTTCATCGAACTCGAGCGAGACAACATGCCAGCGGCGATCGCCTACCTGCAAACGGCGTTGGAGGCGGGCGGGCTCAACAACAACCAGCACTACCAGATCATGCAGAACATCGGCCAGATGCAGTTCGGTGAAGAAGACTACGCCGGCGCCATCGCGACGATGACTCGTTTCCTGGAGGAGACGCGCAGCGATGCCACCACCGCCATTGCGATCCGCGGCAATGCGTTCTATCGCGCCGAGCGCTACGAAGAAGCGGTTGCCGACCTGCGCAAAGCCATGACGCTGTCCGACAAGCCTGAGTCCGCGATCTCACAAATGCTGATGGCCAGCCTTTTCGAGCTCGGCCAAACCGACGAAGCTGCGGTAGTTGCCGCCGACCTGCTTCAGCGTGAGCCCGACAACGCCAGCTTGGTGCGCAACCTGGCGGCCATCTATGCAAACGCTGAGAAGGTCGACAAGTCGATCGAAATCCTGCAAAGCGGTTTGGATCGCGGCGTCACCAACACCGATCGCGACTACATCGAGCTGGCCAAGATGTACCGGTTTGCCGAACAGGATCAGCGCGCCGCAGAATTGCTAAACAGCGGGCTCACCGCGGGCGCAATCACCGCCTCGCTGGACGTCTACAAGACCATCGGCGAAGCCTACTACTTCTCCGACAACACAGAAGCCGCGGTAGACGCCTACGGCAAGGCAGACGAACTCTCGACCGACGGCGAGATGGCACTCAACCAGGCCCGTGCGTTGTACGAGCTGGAGCGCTGGACCGAGGTCAAGGCAGCCGTAAACAGAGCGATCTCAAAGGGCGTTCGCCGCACGGGGGATGCCTACGTGATCCTCGGTGCAGCGGAATTCGGCCTAAACAACGAAGCGGGTGGCCTCAACGCCTACCGAGAAGCCGCCAAGTATCCCGAGACCAAGGATTCTGCTGAAGCATTTCTGCGCCAGGCGACGCGCCGTTAACGCTTGCTGACCGCTTTAGCGTTAGGCTTGAGCACCGACTTGGTATAAGCTACGCCGTTCCCATGTTGTTCAGCTTGCCCTCTCGGGCGGCTCCGACATGGGCAGATTGATCGCCGAATACGATACCGCGCATGACAGACAAGTTCGAAAATCCGGAAAGCGAATCCCGCGCCCTGAGCTGGGTCCGAATCATTGGTCTCGCAGCGGCGATGTCCGTCCATGGCGGTGCGTTCCTGCTGATGATGGTGCCGGTGCCGCCGCCAGATCAGGGGCCGCCCGAAGCTGAGCGGGTGGAGGTTACCTTCATCGAGCCGCCGCCGCCGCCGCCTCCACCGCCGCCGCCGCCGCCCGAGCCGCCCAAGCGTCCGCCACCGAAGATCGTCGAGCGCCAGCGTCCTGTGCCGCCGCCGCCGCCCGAGGCGCCACCGCCGGTGGTGATGGAGGAAGCGACCCCGATGTCGATTCCAGCTCCACCGCCTGCACCGCCGGCGCCACCGGTCAGTGCGCCAAGCTATCTGCCATCGGAAGACAGTACGTATCGACGCGCCCGGCCGCCTCGCTACCCGCCGCAGGCCCTGCGCCGCCGCGAGGAAGGTGAGGTTGTGTTGCGCGTGCTGGTCGGTGTCGACGGTGCGCCAGTGCAGATCGAGGTGGAGAAATCCAGCCGGTCGCGCTTGTTGGATCAGGCCGCCATCCAGGCGGTCCGCCAGTGGATGTTCAATCCCGGCATGAAGGAAGGTGTGCCAGTGCAAAACTGGGTGCTCGTTCCGATCAAGTTCTCTCTCAGTGACGCCTAACTAGAAGGGTAAGGGCCATGCAACAAGATGCTTCCACGCCGGTAACTGACGCTGCCGCGGTGAACACCGCAGTCACCCAGGCTGCAACACCCGCACCCGTCGGCTCGATGGCCGGTGGCGTGGTCGGAGATTCCGACGCCGCAGCCATGTCGCAGATGGGCTTCGCCCACCTCTGGGAAGAGATGACGATGCACCCGGGCGAGTTCGCCATGTCCTGGCTCGTCTTGCTGACCCTGGTGATCATGTCGATCGGTTCTTGGTACTACACCGTCATCAAGGCCATCAAGAACCAGGTCATCAAGGCTCGCGCCAGCCATGTCGTCCGCACCTTCTGGGAAACCCCGAACGCGCAGGATGCAATCCGCTTCATGGAAGACCAGCCCGCCAACGAGCCGTTCTCCAAGATCGCGCTGGACTGTGCCACCGCCGCTGCCCATCACCAGAAGAACGAAGGCTCGCGACTGGCTGAAACCCTGAACCGCTCGGAGTTCATCGATCGTGCCCTGCGTCAGGCCGTGACCCGCGAGAGCTCGAAGCTCGAGAACGGCATGACTTGGCTGGCAACCACCGGCGCGGCGGCTCCGTTCGTTGGACTGCTGGGTACCGTTTGGGGCATTTACGGCGCCCTGATCAAGATCGGTGCGACCGGTTCTGCCTCGATCGACGCAGTTGCCGGCCCCGTCGGTGAAGCCCTGATCATGACCGCGATCGGCCTGCTGGTCGCAATTCCGGCGGTGGTGGCCTACAACTTCTTCAACCGCATGAACCGCACCACCAACTCGAACTTCGACACCTTCGCGCACGATCTGCACGACTTCTTCGCCACCGGCTCGCGTGTCGGCGAAGCTGCCGCCAAGCGCTGATTCGGTCTCGAACGCAATCTAAGGAGATCAGGCCATGGCATTCAGCAGTGGTGGAGGTGGCGAAGGTGGTTCGCCAATGGCGGACATCAACGTCACGCCTCTGGTGGACGTGATGCTGGTGCTGCTGATCATTTTCATGATTACGGCGCCCCTCATGGCTCACAAGGTGCAGGTCAAGCTTCCAGAGGCCACGCTCGACATGAGCCCCCCTGAAACCCCCGGCACCCCGATCACCATCGCGATCAAGGCAAACGGCGAAATCTTCTGGAACGATCAACCGGTCCAGAAGACCCTGCTGGAATCCCAGCTCGCCGTTGAAGCGCAGAAAAAGCCGCAGCCGCGGGTTGATATCCGCGCAGACAGCACGACCCGCTATCGCATGGTGTCCGAGGTGGTCAAGACCGCTAAAGACGTCGGCATCGCGAAAGTCGGCTTCGTGACCACACCGGACCGCTAACCGGAACGCAAGGAGTTATCCCATGGCATTCAGTACAGGCGGTGGTGGTGGTGGCGCGATGGCGGACATCAACGTCACCCCCTTGGTGGACGTGATGTTGGTGCTGCTGATCATTTTTATGGTCACTGCACCGATGATGTCGCACGAGATTCAAATCGATCTGCCGCAACCGACCAACAAGCCGCCGGAGGATCTTCCAGAGCCCCCGACGCCGATCCGACTCAAGATCGACGACATCGGCAATCTGTTCTGGGACAATTCGCCCATGCCGAAGGCAGCCCTTCTGCCTTCGTTGCGGGTTGAAGCCAGTCGCGACCCCCAGCCCACGCTGGAGATCGAGGCCAGCCAAGAAGTCCAGTATCAGGTGCTGACGGAAGTTCTGGCTACGGCCAAGAACGCCGATATGAAGAAGATCGGTTTCGTCGAAACGCTCTGATTCCGGGCATTCAGCTGAACCAATGCCAAAGGCCGCCTCCGGGCGGCCTTTGCTTTTGCAGGTCGGTGCAGGCGAACCTGAACGCTGGTGGCTTGAGCCGCCAACCAGCCGGGGGGCTGGGTCCTGCACAGGCAAAGGACGGCCACATCTTGAGGGCTGGCACCATGGCCATGTTCGCTTCCGATTCCGACTCCAGCGAGTTCGCCGGCATCAATGTCACGCCCTTGGTTGACGTGATGCTGGTTCTGTTGATCTTGTTCATGATCAGTGCGCCGCTGGTGATGCAGCGGCTAGATCTGCCGTTGCCGCAGGCCACGCCGCAGCCGTCCCCCGAAGTCACCAACAAGCTGGAGCTGCGGATGGATGCCGCTGGGGTGGTCTGGATGGGTGGCCGCGAACTCAGCCGCGCGGCCTTACGTGGTGTGTTGACGCTTGAGGCCGGGCGGGGCGACACCCCGATCCTCAGCATCGATGCAAGCCCAGAGGCCCCCTACCAGGCAGTGGCCGAAGTGCTGAGCCTGGCCCAGAACGTCGGGCTCGATAAGCTGGAATTGCTGGGGCGCTGACGGTCTCGCCCGCCGAGGCAGACGGCATCCGCCGCCAGCCTCGGTTTGCCGATCAACGGGACCCAGCCAGAATCGCCAGGTACCGCTGTACGGTGCGCTGCAAACCCTCGTACAGCGCCTCGCCAATCAGGGCGTGCCCAATCGATACCTCGGATACCGAAGGCACGCGAGCAACGAAGGCGCCCAGGTTGCTTTGGCTAAGGTCATGCCCGGCGTTGACGGCCATGCCAGCCGCCAGAGCGTCCCCCGCCGTCCGAACGCATTCCGCTATCGCAAACTCGCAGTCACCAGCAGCGAAAGCCTCGGCATAGGGGCCGGTGTAGATCTCGATCCGCGAGATACCGGCGGCCACGGCCGCAGAAGCTCCAACACTGCCGGGATCGACGAACACGCTGGTGCGCGCGCCGGCCGCGCGGATTCGCTCCACCACCGGTGCCAGCCGAGCGGAGTCGCGGGTCAGATCAAAGCCGTGGTCGGAGGTGATCTGACCATCGCCATCCGGTACCAAGGTGACCTGATGCGGCCGAACCCGCTCCACCAGTTCAAGAAGGCCGGGGTATCCCGTGCGCGCACCGGCAAACGGATTGCCCTCCAGGTTGAGTTCAACGCCAGCAGGCAGCCAGGCCGCTATGTCGAGAACATCCTGCGGCCGAACGTGGCGGCAGTCGGGCCGTGGATGCAGGGTAATCCCGCCACAACCGGCCTCTACGACTTTCGCAGCCGCCTTCAGCATCGAAGGCTCAACCCCGCCGCGCGAGTTGCGCAGCACCGCGATCTTGTTGAGGTTGACGCTCAGCACGGTGGTCATTGCACTACTCCACCGTCACCGACTTCGCCAGATTGCGCGGCTGATCGACATCGGTGCCCTTGAGTACGGCGACGTGATAGGCCAACAGCTGCAGCGGAATATTGAACACCGCCGGACCAATCAGGTTGCCGCCTGATTCGAGCCGGATCAGCGCACCGCGCTCGGGCGGAAGCGGCACGTCGACGTCGGTGTCGGCGATCACGAACAGCTCGCCGCCGCGCGCACGCACCTCCTCCAGGTTGGACTTCAGCTTCTCCAGCAGCTGGTTGTTGGGCGCCACCGCGATCACTGGCATGTCCTCATCAACCAAGGCCAACGGGCCGTGCTTGAGTTCGCCGGCCGGATAGGCTTCCGCGTGGATGTAGGAGATCTCCTTGAGCTTCAGCGCGCCTTCGATCGCGATCGGGTAACTGGCCCCGCGGCCCAGGAACAGGGCGTGGTGCTTGTCGACGAAGCGCTCGGCCAAGCGCGCAATCTCGGGTTCGAGTTTGAGCGCTTCGGCGACGAGACGCGGCAGGGTCGACAGCTGATTCACCAAGCGGGTGTACTTGGCATCGGCGATGCCATTGAGTCGCGCCAGCTCGAGCGCGAACAGGGCCATCGCCGCCAATTGGGTGGTGAACGCCTTGGTCGAGGCCACACCGATCTCGGGACCCGCGCGCGTCATCAGCACCAGATCTGACTCGCGGACCAACGAGGACTCGGGCACGTTGCAAACCGCTAGCGCACCGAGGTAACGCGAGTCTTTGCCGCTGCGCAAAGCAGCCAGGGTGTCAGCAGTCTCACCTGACTGCGAAATCGCCACGAACAAGGTGCCTTCGGGCACCACGGTCTTGCGGTAGCGGTACTCGCTGGCCACTTCGACCGAGCAGGACAAACCGGCCAGTGCCTCGATCCAGTACTTCGCGACCATACCGGCGTGGTAGCTGGTGCCGCAGGCAACGATGTGCAGCTGCTTCACCTTTGCCAGCAGCTGCTCGGCATCGACGCCAAACACGTTCGGCAGGATACGGTCGCCGCTGATGCGTCCCTCGAGCGTGCGCGCGACCGCCTCGGGCTGCTCGTGGATCTCCTTCAGCATGTAGTGCCGGTACTCGCCGCGCTCGACCGAATCCGCGCTCAGGTCGGTGACGCGTTCATCGCGGTCCACCGGCTCGCCCAGGGCGTCATACACGCCATAGCTGTCGCGGCGGATCTCGACGATATCGCCTTCAGCGAGGTAGATGAACCGGTTGGTGACGCGCAGCAAGGCCTGCACGTCCGAGCCCAGAAAGTGTTCGCCGATGCCGATTCCCACCACCAGCGGGCTGCCGCGGCGTGCACCAATCAACCGCGTTGGATCGTCCTTCGACAACACCGCGATCGCGTAGGCTCCGTGCAAAAGCGCTGTCGTGGAGACCACCGCCTGCAGCAGATCCTGCCCCTTCACCAACATCGACTCGACCAGATGGGCGATGACCTCGGTATCGGTCTCGGAGGTGAACACGAAGCCCTGCGCCGTCAGGTCCTCGCGCAGGCTGGCGTGGTTCTCGATGATGCCGTTGTGGACCACCGACACGCGATCCTGCGACACATGCGGATGCGCGTTGTGGGTGCTGGGCACGCCGTGGGTGGCCCAGCGCGTGTGCGCAATACCGATGCGCGCCGACACCGGCTCGGCCTCCAGCAGCTGCTCCAGATCGCGCACTTTGCCCTTGGCGCGGCGGCGCTCAAGCCGACCGTCCTGCAACACCGCCAGACCGGCCGAGTCGTAGCCGCGGTATTCCAGCGCATGCAGGCCGGCGATGAGAATGGCTTTGATGTCGCGCTCGGCGACGGCGCCGACGATTCCACACATGATCAAACTCCTGATGGGGGATGCCCTGCGGCATCACACCAATGATTGTGCCGCGCCTGCAACCGCTCAGCGCGTCCGCTGATATCGCCATCCCGCAATTGCCAGACCCAGCCCGACGCCCGCCACATTGATGAACACATCGACAGGGTCGGCGCAGCGGCCCGGCACCGCCAGCTGCGCGCCTTCACTGGCTACCGCAACCGCCACGCCCGCGGCACCCGCCCACCAAAGCGTAGGACCGAACACGTGGCCGCGCAACAGCAGCAGTCGACACAGCAGCAGCACCCACAGGCCGAACGCCGGCAAGTGCGCCGCACTCAACAGCCAGCGCAGCTGCGGATCGAAGGGCAGCGGAATCAGCGCGCTGACTGCGCCAACCAAGCTCAGCAGCAGCAAGGCCCAGACTGCACGTCGTGCACTAGCCGCGTCGCGCAAGCAGAGTCCGTTCCCAGGCCAACGCGCTGGCGCAGATCAGATCGAGGTCATCCAGCTGCGGGGACCAGCCCAGGCGGGCGCCGATCTGCGTGCAGTCGGCCACCAATTCGGGTGGGTCGCCAGCGCGGCGCGGGTGATCCTCGAACGGCACCGCATGGCCCGCCGCCTTCGACATCGCCGCCAGCACCTCTCGCACGCTGTAGCCGTGGCCGTAGCCGGCGTTGAGCGTGGCCGACTCGCCGCCCGCGCGCAGGTAGCGCAGCGCGGCCAGATGGGCCGAGGCCAGGTCCTCGACATGGATGTAGTCGCGCACGCCGGTGCCGTCGGCGGTGGGATAGTCAGTGCCGAACACGGAGACGTGCGAGCGCAGACCCAGCGCAGCCTCGGCGGCCACCTTGACCAGCAGCGTCGCTTTGACGGTGGACTGGCCGATCCGAGTCTGCCGATCGCAGCCGGCGACGTTGAAATAACGCAGCGCGACGTGGCGCAGCGGGCTGGCCGCCGAAAGATCGCGCAGCATCCACTCGCTCATCAGCTTGGAGGTGCCGTAGGGGTTGATCGGCGCCGTGGGGCTGTCCTCGCGCGCGATGCCCTTGGCGGGCATGCCGTAGACCGCAGCCGTTGACGAAAACACCAGCTGGCTCACGCTGCTGCGCTGACAGGCTTCCAACAGGTTGCGCGTGGCGCCGGTGTTGTTGGCGTAATAGCGCAGCGGGTCGGCGACAGATTCCGGCACGATGGTGCGCGCCGCGAAGTGCATGACCGTATCGATGCCGCGCGCGCGCAGCAGGGCCTCCACCGCCTCGAGGTCGCCGACCTCGCCGACCACCAGTTCGGCACCGATAACTGCCTCGCGAAAGCCGGTGCTGAGGTTGTCGAGCACAATCACCTGCTCGCCGGCCTCCACCAGCTGCAGCACGACGTGGCTGCCGATGTAGCCGGCGCCGCCGGTGACCAGAATGGGCTTGCGTTGCATGGGTTCTCCGCGTGGGCTCAGGGTGTGGACAGCAGACGACGCTGCGTCCAAGACAACAGATGCTTGATCAGACGTTCGCGGTCGTCCGGGCGATAGAACAGATGGTCGACCTCGGGCCAATGTGCGAACGCGACCTTCGGATCTCGGCTGGCCGCCCCGTAGGTGGCGTTGAACTGCCGCGGGTCGAGGAAATAGTGCGCTGCGCCGCCCGTGTATAGCGTGCAGATCTCCACGCCACGATTCACCAGGCCCTGCATCTGGGAGGCTTCTTCACCGGCGCGCGGCCACTCTCGGTAGGCGGCCTCGCCACCCGCTTCATCGCCACCTGACCGGGCTCGACGCTTCAGCAGCGCAAGCCAGCCCTGCAGCGAGCGCGGCTGCAGCAGCTTGGCGAGCTTGAACCACAGGCCAGCGCGCGCCAGCGGATCCAGCAGCACCAGCCCGCACACTCGCGGGTCCGCCAGCGCCAGCCACCAACCGGCATCGGCCGCGCTGCAGATGCCGCCGACACAGAAGCGCTCGATACCGGTCTCGGCCTCCAGCCGGTCCAGCACGTCCTTCAGCACTTCGACCTGCGGCCGCTCAGCCGCCGCGATCGAATCGCCAATGCCCGGCTGGTCAAAGCGAAAACACGGAATGCCCGCGGCTGCGAATTCTCGCGCCAAGGTGACGTGCAGCCGGAACGGCCCCTGACGATGCACCGAGCCGGCGTTCAACTGCAGGAACAGCACCCCCGGTTTACCGGCACCGGCGGGCTCACTGAGAACGCCGAAGCGCTCGCCCTCCAGCCTGATCAGCCGTTCGCTCATGTCTGACCCCCCAGCCGTTCACTCAACCGCGCCGCCAGCGCGCGGATCTGGGGCAGTGGAAAACTGGTCGCCAGATCGATCTCATCGACCCAGTTGGCAAGCGCGGGGCCGAGTTCGATGTCGGCGGCCTCTGCGCCGATCCGCAGCGCCACCGGATACGCGAGGCGCGCCGCTGCCAGCTCGGTACACAGGGCAGGGTGCAGTCGAGCGCCCAGCAGTTGATCAGGCGCGCTAGCCCGAAGTGCGCGCTGGAATGGAAATCGACGACGGTTGTTGAGCTCGGTCTGATCGCGCTGCTGCAGCGCCTGCAGATAGGTGGCGCCATCCTCGATGGGCTGCCAGACCAGCAGGGGCAGACCCGCCGCTGCGCACAAGTGCCCGCCGATCAGAGCACCAGCGCGAATACCCAGCGCGTGCACCGGCGTCCGCACCCGCTTCTGCAGCCAGTCCAGGGCGATGCGGGCATCGTGAAGCGCCTGGCTGAGACAGAACTCGGTATCGTCGCCGGCCGAATCACCGCAGCCGCGATAGTCGAAGCGCAGGCTGGCGATGCCGCGCTCGGCAAGTGCATTCGACAGCAGCGCAAACAGCCGATAGCTCCGCTGCCACTCGTGCGGGAATGGCGCCAGCATCAGTACCGCGGCACGCGGGGCGTCGGCCTCGGCGAACACGGCGCTCAGCCAGGCCTCATCCGGCCCCAGACGCAGAGGCTGCAGGCGCGGCGAGTTCATGCCGCAGCGCCCGCGGACGGGACGGCAGTCAAGGCCGGCAGGCGCAGCAGGACAGGGCGAGCGGACACCAGAAGCTCCAGAACCTAAGGATTGATCACGGCGTCGTGCGGCGGCACGTCCCGGCGGAGGCGAACGATACCAGCATCCGAGAGAACTGTGGATTGGCTCACATTCGGAGCCAACCAACTGGCGAGGAACGCAGAGATCTCGCTTCGCCCGAGCCGGACCTCGGCGGCGACCCCGCGAGTGAGCGCAAAGCCGCGGGATCTCGGTCGCTGTTCACAGCACTTTCGCAATC
This sequence comes from Aquimonas sp., assembly GCF_044377145.1. Classification (NCBI taxonomy): domain Bacteria; kingdom Pseudomonadati; phylum Pseudomonadota; class Gammaproteobacteria; order Lysobacterales; family Lysobacteraceae; genus Aquimonas; species Aquimonas sp. The sequence goes on along the minus strand of NZ_JBILJQ010000025.1, from coordinate 23,911 downwards.
TGCGTGTTGCATCGCGTAATTGTTGATCGATTGTGCCAACTGCATCGCGGAACCAAACAGTTAGGGGGCCTAACCTGCGACTGTAAATTTTGGTGGCGCAAACATGACCCATATCCCCAGCTTCATCAGTGTTTGCTTCGCGACCGTTTTGGCTGCCGCGTTCAGCCCGCTGGTCGCCGCCGCCGACGCGCCGGCTCCGCAGTCGGTGGCGCCGCATCCGATCCTGTTCGTGACCCAGGTGCCCATTCCCAACGACTTCGCTGCGATTGGTTCGGTGTTCGCCAACCATCGCGCGACGGTTGCGCTGAGCGGGCGCGGCGGTGATCTGTATATCCGCTACACCGACGGCAGTCTGCGCAACCTGACTCGCGAGGCCGGCTTCGGCAGTGCAGTGGCGTTTCAGGGTTCCAACTCGATCGCCGTACGCGACCCGGCGGTGCACTGGTCCGGCACTCGCGCGGTTTTCAGCATGGTGATTGGCGCGCCCAACGCCCAGTACGGCGCCGACAATTTCTATTGGCAGCTGTATGAAGTTACCGGGCTGGCGCAAGGTCAGACTGTGGTGATGACCCGCGTGCCCAACCAGCCCGCCGATTTCAACAACCTGATGCCGACCTACGGTTCCGACGGCAGCATCATTTATGTCTCTGACCGCAGCCGCAGCGGCGAGCGTCACCTGTACCCGCAGCTGGACGAGTACGAATCCACGCCCACCGTGACCGGCCTGTGGAAGCTCGAAGCCGGCGCCAGCCAGCCCCGTCTGCTGGAGCACTCGCCCAGCGGTTCGTTCGATCCCTTGGTGGATGCCGCCGGCCGCGTGCTGTTCTCGCGCTGGGATCACCTGCAGCGCGATCAGCAGAACGAAAGCGCCGGCAATACCTTCGGCACCTTCAATTACAGCTCGGAAGCGGCCAACGCCGCCCGCACCACCGACCGCAGCGAGCACTTCCCGGAGCCGCGCATCGCAGCCGCGGGGGCGACGGTGTCGGGCCTGCGCTTCAATCACTTCTTCCCGTGGCAGATCAATCAGGACGGCACCGCACCCTTGACTCTGAATCATCTGGGCCGACATGAGCTGCACAGCTACTTCACCCGCAGTCTCACCAATGACACCAACCTGCGCGACTTCACCCCGGCGGGCGGCAACGCCTATCGGCTGGAGAACGTCCTGCAGATGGTCGAAGACCCGACCCAGACTGGGCGCTTCTACGCGGTGAATGCACCGGAATTCGGCACCTTGAATTCGGGCCAGATCATCCGCTTCACCGCCGGCCTCACGCTCAATCCCGACCAGATCCGGCTGGAATCGATCACTCACCCCGCGACCGGCACCACCACCGTGAATGCAAACAACAGCGGCCACTATCGCAACCCGCTGGTGCTCAGCGATGGCAGCGTGGTGGTCTCCCACGCCACCGCCCAGGGCGCGGCCATCAATACCGGCACCCGTGCGGCGCCCGGGTCCAATCACATGTTCCGGCTGGCGCGCCTGGTGACCGGCAGCAATGGCTTCCAGACCGGGACCAGCCCGCTGACCGGCACCCAAGGCATCAGCCGCCGCGTCGAGTACTTCGATCCGGACGTGCGGGTGATCTACGACGGCCCGCTGTGGGAGTTGGGTGCGGTCGAGGTGCGGGCGCGTCCGGTGCCGCCGTCCACCCAGGCCAGCATGGAAGGGCCCGAGACTGCGGCGTTCCAACAGGCGGGGGTTGATCTGAACGCGTTCAAGCAGTACCTGCGCCAGCGCAACCTCGGCGTGCTGGTGATGCGCGATGTCACCACCCGCGACCGCGCCGACAAGCAGCAGCCGTTCAATCTGCGCGTGGCCGGTAGCGGCCATCAGAACCCGCCTACCCCAACCGGCGCGGTCTACACGGTCGGCCACATGCAGTTCTTCCAGGCCGACCAGATCCGCGGCATCACCTTCGGCGGCAGCAACCCACGCCCGGGTCGACGCCCGCTGGCGGTGCCGATGCACGATGCCAACGCCACCGCGCTGAATGGCACCAACCCTGGTGGCCCGGTCGCAAGCGTGCCGGTGGCGGCCGATGGTTCAGTCGCGGCCTTCGTTCCGGCCAGCCGCGCCCTGGTCTGGCAGAGCACCGACCCGGCCGGCCAGCCGGTGGTGCGCGAGCGCTACTGGGTGTCGGTGCAGCCGGGTGAAGTGCGTGCCTGCGACGGCTGCCACGGCGTCAACACCGCCAGCCAGTCCGGCCAGGGCGCCAGCACCCAGGTGTCAGCGGCATTCGTGCAGTTGCTCAACCGCTGGCGCGCCGAAAACGCCGACCTGCTGTTCAGCGACGACTTCGAATAAGAGCCAGCGCAGAGCCCGCAGCGATGCCACAGCGCGGCGGCTGACGTGCATCGCTAACATGTCGCGCTTCGGCGGCCGCAGCGGCTGCCGCCTCTCAAAGCCGGCCACGCATGCCCCGAATCGCCCTGATCACCCCGATGCTGCCGCTGCCGCGCGACGCCACTCGCGGCCGCTACATCCATGAAACTGCGCGGTCCTTGGCCCGCCTGACCGAGGTCAAAGTGTTCCACGTCAGCGCGCGCTATCCGCGCGTTCCGGGGCTGCAGCCGCGCAGCTACGTCGATGTCGAAGTGCCCGCGCAGTTCGATCTCGACGGCATCGACGTCGAAGCCCTGCAATACCTGGCCTTGCCGGTCCTGTCGCGGGTTGCCAACCCCTTGAGCATCCTTCGAGTGCTGCTGCCGCGTCTGCGGGCGTTCAAGCCCGACCTGGTGCTGGCGTACTGGATCTATCCGGATGGGGCCGGCGCGCTGCTCAGCGCGCGCGCCCTCAGTGTGCCGGCGGTGCTGGGCGCGCTCGGCTCGGATATCCACGTGCGCGCCGGGCTGATGCAGCACCTGACCCGCTGGACCCTGCAGCGCGCCGACGCCGTACTGACCGTCAGCGAGGCGATGCGAGCCACCAGCATCCGCGATTTCCGCATGCCGCTGGAGCGCGTGCACACGGTCATCAATGGCATCAACACCGCAGTGTTCCGACCGCAGCCACAGGCCGAGGCCCGCGCCGCGCTGGGCGTCGATGCACACCTGAAGCTGATCACCTATGTCGGCCGCTTCGTGGTCGCCAAAGGCCTGCGCGAACTGCTGCAGGCCTTTGCCGCCCTGTACCGCGAGGACGCGCGTCGACGGTTGGTACTGGTCGGTGACGGCGTGATGCGCGCCGAACTGCTGCAGCTGATCGAGTCCCAGGGCCTGCGCGACGGCGTGCTGCTGCCGGGCGCGCTGGAACCCGAAGCCGTTTCGCGCTGGGTCGCCGCCTCCGATGTGCTGACCCTGCCGAGCTGGTCCGAGGGCTATCCGAATGTGGTGGTCGAGGGTATCGCCTGCGGGCGACCGGTGGTCGCCACCGATGTCGGCGGCACCCGCGAGATCATCGATGCCAACAGCGGGCTGCTGATTCCGCCGCGCGATCCCGCCGCACTTGAAGCAGCGCTGCGGGAAGCCCTGCAGCGCGACTGGGACCACGCCGGCATGGCCAGCCGCATGCGCCGCAGCTGGGACGATGTCGCCGCGGACACCTTGCGCGTGTGCAAAGAAGTGCTCGCGGCGCCGCGATAAACACCTGCAGGCCGGAACCGGCTCGGGCCCGCCTCAACGCGGATCGCGTCCCCGCGTCGCGCGGGGTCAGACGCTGCGCTTGGCGATCAGCTCGGCCCGAAAACTGAGCAGCTGCAGGATGTTGTGGCGCCACTGGCGCTCGGCGGCGATGTACGCGCGCGCCGCCTGGCCGACGCGGCTCAGGCTGGCCCGATCGCGGCTGCGTTCCAGCACCGCCTGCACGGCGGCATCGAGATCGCCAGCCTTGAACATCCAGCCGGTGTGGTCCTCCACCAGCACCTCGCGGATCGGCTCGAAATCCGGCGCGATCGGCGGGATTGCGCAGGCCATGAACTCGAACAGCTTGACCGGCGAGGTGTAGTCGCCCGCGCTCGGCAGGATCGCCATGTCCATCGCCGCCAGCAGGCCGGGCACGGCGTCATGCGGTACGCGCCCGGTCAGCACGATGCGATCGCTGAGGCCGCGCTCCTCCACGTACTGCTTCATGGCCGGATAGGTGGCGCCATCGCCGACCAGCAACAGCTTCAGCTGGGCATCGTCGGCCAGGCGCTCGGCGATGCGATGCACGAAGGCGTCGATCGCATGCCAGGGCACGAAGGCGCCGAGGTAGCCGCAGACCACGCTGCCCTCGAGCTTCAGGCGCTGGCGGGCCTCGTCGCGCTGCTCGTCGGTGAAGCTGAACTTGTCGATGTTGGCGGCATTCGGGGTGATGATCGCCGGCGCGATCTCGCCATGCGCAGCGCGCGCGCGGTCGCGGAACACCGCCGAGACGAACACCAGACCGTCCGCACGTCGATACACCCAGCGCTCGATCCAAGTCGCCAGCCGCAGGAAGAACAGCGGTCGGACCCGATACACGGTGGCGGAGTCGTTGACCTCCAGGATGATCGGGATCTTCTTCAGGCGCGCGATCCACACCGTAATGAACATGAACAGTGAATAGCGCTCGTAGATCAGGCCGACATCGCGGTGCGCGCGCAGGTAGCTCAGGATCCGCCAGCCGGCGACGGCGTTGTAGGCCAGCTCGGCCAGCTCGAACAGCGGCTCTGGCAGCTTCGACACCCAGCGCATGTAGCTGCGCGCCTGCTGGGTCGGTGACATCGCCTTGGGGCTGACATAGGGGTCGGCGCCGGGCAGACTGATGATGTCGACGTTCACACCTTCTGCGCGCAGGGCATCGGTGACCCCGCGGATATGCACGCCTTCCACCGCCTTGCCTTGGGTGCGATGGTGGTAAAGCACGCGCGTCACTTTGCCCGGATCCTGCTGCTCGGCCATGATTTGGAACGTCCCGATTGCATGAAAGAGAGTGGCAATCGGCAGCCCCGGACCGGCAATCTGCGAACTTGCGCACAGTGTCAAGGCGCGGATTCTGACAGACCGCGAAAAGAATGCCAGCCCGGGCTCCGCTATCATCGGCGCGCCCGCGCCCGCCGCCCCCACTGGAACCGCTGAACACCCGATGGCTTTCGCCCTGTTCCTGCTGTACGTGGTGTTCACCTTCCTGCGTCCGGTCGACCTGTTCGCCCCCGATCTCGCCCATCTGCGGCCGATGCTGTGGCTGTGGCTGCTGGCTTTTCTGTCGGCAGCGCTGACCGCCATGTCGCGGCGCGAGATCGCCGCGCCGCCGGTGTACCTCGGCCTGCTGCTGGCCTTCACGGTGGCGATCGGGTTGTCGCTGGTGGTCAACGGCTGGGCAGGCGGGGCGATGGTGGCGGTCGGCGACTTCAGCACCTCGGCCCTGCTTCTGGTGCTGGCCTGCCTGAACATCACCAGTTTGCGTCGGCTGCAGCTCACCCTCACCACCGTCGTGCTCAGCATGCTGACGGTGGCGGCGCTGGCGGCGAACGCCTTCCACACTGGCTTCCGCGCCGATGAACTGGTGCTGCGGCAAGGCACCGGCGACGAGGCCGACCTGCTCAGCGCCGGTTTCAACGGCGTGCCGGCCGACGACAGCAGCGGCCTGTTCCTGTGGCGGGTGCGCGGGCTCGGCATCCTGAATGATCCCAATGACCTCGGCCAGGCCATCGTGATGGTGCTGCCCCTGCTGCTGCTCGGCTGGCAGCAGCGCCGGCTGATCCGCAACCTGCTGTTCATCGCCGCGCCGACCGCCCTGCTGCTCTACACGCTGTACCTGACCCATTCGCGTGGCGCCATTCTGGGCGTCGGCGCGATGATGCTGATGGGCCTGCGGCGGGTGATCGGCACCTTCAAGACCGGCCTGCTGGCGGCCTTCGGAGGAATCGGCGTGCTCGCGGTCGGGTTTGGCGGCGGGCGCGAATTCTCGACCCAGGAAGCCTCGGCAGGCCAACGTATCGACGCCTGGTACGACGGCCTGCAGATGTTTCGTGGCCAGCCACTGCTGGGCGTAGGCTATGGCAACTTCACCAACTTCCACGACCTGACCGCACACAACTCCTTCGTGCTGTGCTTCGCCGAACTCGGCGCGATCGGCCTGCTGCTGTGGGTGGCCCTGCTGCTGATCCCGTTTCGCGAGCTTGGCCAAGTGTCCGAGCGCAGCGGCCGCGGCAGCCGCGAGGCCGCAGTCGCTGAAGCCCTGCGCACCTCGATGGTCGGCTTCATGGCCTGCGCCTGGTTTCTGTCGCGCACCTACCAACCGCTGCTGTACCTGCTGCTGGCGCTATGCATCAGCGCGGCGTGGTCGGCGCGCCGTGCTGCGGCCCACAGTGGGGACGGGCCTTGGCCCGCGGTGCCCTGGGCCGCCCCCACGGTTGGCGCTGCATTCGCCAGCGTGCTGATGGTCTACGCTTTCATCGTGATCGAGCGCTCAACCGGATGAGCCCGCCGCCGTACCTTTATCGCGCTCAACCCCGCTGCGCCGCTCTCGAATCGCCGCTGCCGCCCACCACCGCCGTCCTACCGGAACTGCAATGAACTTCCTGATCCTGCTGCTGCTCGGCGCTGCGATTCTGGCCCTGCTCGGGCTTGCCGGCGTGCTCTACCTCGCCCATCGCCGCCACATCCTCGGCTGGCTGACCAGCTATCTGCGCCAGGACTGGCGTGCCCCGGCACCCGCAGGCACCACCCGCCATCTGATGTTCTGCTTCGTCGACCACTACGAGCCCGGCTGGACCCAGCCCAGTTACGCAACCGAATGCGCGCGCGTGGCGCGCTGGCGCCGCGACTATCCGCTCCTGTGCGAAGGCCACCGCGATGCCGACGGCCGTCCGCCGGTGCACAGTTTCTTCTACCCGGAAGAAGAGTACCGGCCAGAACATCTGGACTCGCTGGTCGAACTCTGCCGCATGGGCCTGGGTGAGATCGAAATCCACCTGCACCACGACAACGATACCGAGGCCAACCTGCGCGCCAGCCTGCAGCGCTTCACCCGCACCCTGGTCGATCGCCACGATGCGCTGCCCGTCGATGCCCGCAGCGGCCAGCCGCTGTGGTCCTTCATCCACGGCAACTGGGCGCTGGACAACTGCCATCCCACCGGCTTCGGCTGCGGCATCAACAACGAGCTGATCATCCTGCGCGAAGAAGGCTGCTACGCCGACTTCACCTACCCCTCCGCACCCGACCCCTGCCAGACCCGCACCATCAACCAGATCTACTACGCCACCGACAACCCGACCCAGCCGAAGTCGCACGACACCGGCGAGCGCGTGCGGGTCGGCGGCAAGGCGGTCGGTGATCTGCTGCTGGTGCAGGGCGTGCTTGGACTCAACTGGCGCAAGCGCAAATTCGGCCTGATCCCGCGGATCGAAAACTCCGACATCCGCGCGGTCAGCCCGCCCGACCCGGCGCGAATCGACGACTGGGTCAACTGCGGCATCCATGTGCAGGGCAAGCCGGAATGGATCTTCGTCAAGATCCACACCCACGGCACCCAGGAGCGCGACATGGACACCCTGCTCGGCCCGGCCATGGCGCGCGCCTTCGAGCACCTGGAGTCGAAGTACAACGACGGCACCGACTGGAAACTGCACTACGTGAGCGCGCGGGAAACCTACAACATCATCAAGGCCGCCGAAGCCGGCGAAACCGGCGAGCCCGGCGCATACCGCGACTACCTCATTCCGCGGCCGGGGTATGCGGCGCGGGAGGCGGTGGCGGCCACTTGACCAGCCGAGGGCCTGCAACCAAGGCCGATACACCACAGCGCTGAGGCAGCGGCGAACAGCGCCGTGCTCGGGGCGGGTGCAGTGAGGTCAGCTTACCTGCGGCCTAGCCCGGCTTTTTCGCCAGCACCCGCGCCGGCACGCCGACCGCCGTCTCGCCTGCGCCAACATCTTTCAGCACCACCGCATTGGCGCCGATCCGTGCGCCGTTGCCGAGGCTGACGCCGCCGATGATCTTGGCGCCGGAGCCGACGAAGATGTCGTCGCCGAGGGTGGGGAAGGCGCCGCGGTTTTCGCCGATGACGACGCTGCTTTCCAGCCAGACGTTGCGGCCGCCGCGGACCGAGGAATTGATCACCACGCCGATCGGGTGAATCAGCACGAAGCCCGGGCCGAAGCGGGCGCGCACGCCGATCACGCAGCCGTTGATCCACTTGTTCAGCAGGTGTGGGATCAGCGCCAGCACGCCGAGGCCGATGCCGGCCAGGCCGGACTGGATCCGGTAGAGCACCACCGCGAGCGTGCCGTCGGCCAGCACGGCGCGGGCGAAGGAGCAGGTCTGGCCGTGCTGGCAGTACAGGGTCTGTTTGGCGCGCAGGTCATCAAGCAGGATCACGCGGAACTCCAAGCTGGGGTGGGGTGGGGCGGTCGTCAGGTCAACGGTGTGAGCCGGGCTGATTGTCCGTTCCGGTCGGACCACAGCACTCCGGGCCTCGCCTGCCGCTGACCGCGTTCGGTGACGCCGTGGGCGAGGAAAGCGCTCGGCCATGCCAGATCCGACCGGAGTCGACTGCGCCAGACACAGACACAGAGCCGGACCGACCAGCCCGACTCGTCTCTACCGACCCGCCTCGACCGCAAGCTGAGCCGCCTCAAGCTCACGGCGCTCCGCATCCAGCATTCGCAGCGCCGATATCGGTAGCCGCCAAACTGTGAGCTGGCGCAAGTTTCCCTATACTGCCGCCCCGTCGCGCTGCGCGCCAGCCGACTTCCGATCACACCGCTGGAGACCCGTCCCAGGTGAGTACCGCTCTTGCCCTGCTGGCCTTCGCCTGTATCGGTGCGGTGGTCTATTCCTATGCGGTGTATCCGCTGCTGCTGATCGCGCTGGGCGGGCTGGTGCAGCTGTGGCGTGATCTGCGCTTCGTGCTGGGCAAGCGCGAGCGCCGCGCCACCAAGGCGAGCGAGCTGCCGGCGGTGACGGTGCTGATCTCCGCCTTCAACGAGGAGCGCTGTATCGGCGAGCGGATCGAGAATCTGCTGGCGCTGGACTACCCGCGCGAACGTCTGCAGATCCTGATCGGTTCTGACGGCAGCCGCGATCGCACCGCCGCGATCATGGCCGAGGTCGAGGCCGCCTATGCCGACCCGCGGCTGACGTGCCTGGCCTTCGAGCACAACCGCGGCAAGGCCAATGTGCTGAATGATCTGGCCGCGCGCGCGCAGTCGCCGATTCTGGTGTTTTCGGATGCCAACACCCTGTTCGAACCCGCGGCGCTGCAGGCGCTGGTGCGCCACTTCGAGCGCCCGCAGGTCGGCTGCGTCAGCGGTGAGCTGCAGCTGTTCGGCAGCGGCGGCGACAACCAGGACGGCCTGTACTGGCGGGTCGAACAGCTGCTGAAATTCTTCGAGAACCGCATCGGCGGCCTGCTCGGTGCGAACGGCGCGATCTACGCGATCCGCCGCGAGCTGTGGCGGCCACTGGCGGCCGATACCATCTGCGACGACTTCTGCGTGGCGATGAATGTGGCCGCGGCAGGCAGTCGCATCGTGTACGAGCCGGCAGCGCGCGCGCGCGAGGAAATGCCGGCGCGGATCGCCGAGGAATACAAGCGCCGCATCCGCATCGGCATCGGCAATTTCCAGGCGATGTTCCGCCACCCCGAATACCTGCTGCGCAGCGGCCCGGCCACGGCGTTCGCGTACGTGTCGCACAAGCTGCTGCGCTGGGTCGCGCCGCATCTGTTGATCCTCGGCCTGCTCGCCTCGCTGCTGCTGGCCACGCAATCAGGGTTCTGGCTGATCGCAAGCCTCCTGCAGCTGGCCGGCTACGCGCTGTCGGCGCTGTGCTGGTGGCGCAGCCGCGCTGGCGGACGACTGCCGGGTCCGCTGAAAATTCTCGCCTTCCTGTTCGCCTTGAACTGGGCTTTCCTGATCGCCTCGCTGCGCTTTGCCAGCGGGCGTTTTGCCGCCACCTGGACCAGCACGCCGCGATGAATACCCCGCACAACTCTGCGCCGCGACTGCGCGCCGCCATCGTCGGCTGCGGCAAGATCGCCGACGCTCACGCCGAGCAGATCCGCGCAGTCGGCCGGGCCGAGCTGGTGGCCGTCTGCGACCGCGAACCGCTGATGGCCGAGCAGCTGTCGCTGCGCTTCGGCGAGCCCGCGCAGTACACCGATCTGGGCGCGCTGCTGGCGCAGCAGCGGATCGACGTGCTGCACGTGGCGACGCCGCCCGGCGCACATCTGCCAATCGCGCGCCAAGCCCTCGCTGCCGGCTGCCACGTGTTCATGGAAAAACCCTTTGCGCCGACCGCGCCAGAGGCGGCCGAGATCCTCCGCCTTGCCGCGCAGGCCGGGCGCCAGATCGGGGTCAACTATCTGTACAACTTCGAGTCGCCCGGGCTGCAGCTGGAGCAGCTGCTGGCGACGCAGGCGCTCGGTGAGCCGGTGCACTTCGATGTGGCCTATGGCTACAACCTGGCCGGCGATTATGGTGTGGCGGTGATGGCGGACCCGGCGCACTGGGTGCACAGCTTGCCGGGCAAGCTGTTCCACAACGTACTCGATCATGTGCTGGCCAAGGTGGTCGCGCATCTGGGCGATGACTTCGCGCTGGAGCTGCAGGCCTTCCGTCGCCGCCCGGCCAGCGGCAACCCGGTGCTGGACGCGCTCAACGACGAGCTGCGGCTGCTGATCCGCAGCGGCGATGTCACCGTATCGGCGCTGGTGAGTGCGCACGGCCGGCCAGTCGCGCACAGCCTCAAGGTGATCGGCACCCGCGACAGCGTTGAACTCGACTACGCCTGCCGCACTCTTGTACGCAGTGCGCGGCAGTCGCAGCCCAGCGCGGTGGGGCGGCTGTTTCCGCCGTGGGTGCAGGCGCTGCGTTCCGCTGGCAATGGCGCCCGCAATGCGCTGGGTTTCGCGCGTTCGCGCTTCCACTTTTTCGAGGGCATGCGCGTGCTGCTGGGGCGCTTCTACGACGCGGTCGAGGGCCGTGGTCCTGCGCCGGTGGCGCCGGCCGACATCCTGCGCGTGTGCCGGATCATCGATGCCATCGTCGTCAAGCTGGAGCGACCGCTATGAAGATCCTGCTCACCGGTGCCGGCGGGTTTCTGGGTCAGCGTCTGGTCTACAGTCTGGCGATGGCCGGTGCGACTGTGCTGCGTCTGCACTATCGACGCCTGCCCAGCGCCGCGCAGATGGACGCGCTGCGCGCCGAACTGGCCGGCTGCGAGGTCGAGTTCCGCGCCGCCAATCTGACCGGGCGGGCCGAGCTGCCGGCCCTGGTCGAGGGCGTCGACTGCATCGTCCACGCCGCCGCCGGCATGCGCGGCGCGGCCGCCGACATGTTCGCGAATACCGTGGTCGCCACCCGCAATCTGCTGGATGCCGCGGTCGCTGCGAAGGTTCGGCGCTTCGTGCTGGTCAGCTCGTTCGCGGTCTATCGCACCGCCGAGCTGGCCGACGGCGCCAGCGTCGACGAGCACACGCCGCTGGAGGATATAGGCCTCGGCAAGGGCGCCTACGGTTTCGCCAAGACCCGTCAGGAGCAGCTGTTCCAGCGCTACCGGCGCGAGCACGGCTTCGAGGGCATCGTGCTGCGCCCGGGGGTGATCTACGGGCCCGGTGGCGGTGCGCTGTCGCCGCGGGTCGGGCTCCGCGCGATGGGCGTGTTCTTCGCCCTCGGCGGCAGCGTCACCTTGCCGCTGACCCACGTCGAGAACTGCGCGGATGCGATCGCGTTGGCGGCGCTGAAGGCCGCGGATGGTTCCAGCTTCAGCGTGGTCGATGACGATCTGCCGAGCTGCGCAGGCTATTTTCGCGAGTACCGCCAGCACGTGGAGCGCATGCACTGGCTGCCGATGCCGAAGTTCGCGTTTCGTCTGGGTGCGCGGCTGCTGGAGCGCTACCACCACTATTCGAAGGGCCAGCTGCCGGCGGTATTCACGCCTTACCTGGTGCGTTCGATGTACCGCGATTTCCGTTACTCCAACGCGGCTCTGAAGGCGCTGGGCTGGCGACCGCGGGTGGCAACCGTCGACGGCATCGATGGCTTCTTCGCCCATCTCGCGCGCGAAGCGGGCCGCACATGAACGTCGCTGCGAAACAGCGTTTGCCCTCAGCCGGCGCCGGCCTCGGCATAGAGCCGAGCGTAGGCATCGACCACGGCCTGCATCGAGGCCTCGCGTTCGGCATAGGCGCGTGCGGCGGCACCGAGGCGTGCGCGTTCGGCCGGGTCGGTGGCCAGCTGCAGCAGCAGGCTGCGCAGCGCCTCGCCATCGTTGTTGCCGAACAGGCGACCGTTGACGCCGTCGCAGATGATCTGCGGATTGCCGCCGACCGCGCTGGCCACGATCGCGCAGCCGCTGGCGCAGGCTTCGAGCAGGGCGATCGACAGGCCTTCGGTGGTCGAGGGCAGGCAGAACACATCGAAACCCGGCAGCAGCATCGACACATCGCTGCGGCCACCGGCGAACAGGACCTGGCCGAGTACGCCGAGATCGGCCGCGCGCGCTTTCAGCTCGGTCGACAGCGGACCATCGCCGACCAGCACCAGGCGCAGTTCGGGCACGGTTGCGCGCAGCGTCGGCAGCTGAGCCAGCAGCAGGCTGTGGTTCTTCAGCGTTACCAATCGACCGACGCAGCCGATCACGAACTCGCCGGGCGCAAGCCCGAGTGCGGCGCGCGCCTGTTCGCGCGCGGACGCATCGGTTCGGAAGCGTTCGACTGGAATGCCATTGCGCATCGCCACCGCCTTGGTCGCCGGTACCACGCCGAGCCCGATCAAGGCCTCTCGTGCGGCCGCGCCGACGGTCGCAACGCGACCGCTGCGCAGCAGGCTCAGCCGGTACAGCCAGCGCAGGCGCCGCTGGCCCAGACGCGCGCCCATGTTGTGGCAAGTGTTCACCAGCGCCACGCCGGTACCGAGCACGCCGAGCGCGGCGTAGTAGCTGGGCACGAAATCATGGCTGTGCACGACCTCGATGCCGCGCGCGCGGATCAAAGCGCGCAGCTTTCGCACCATGGCGAGATCCAGCCCGCTGCGCTTGCCGCCAATCAGTACCGCGATGCCGGCCGCCTCCAGCACGCCGCGGAAGCCCGTCGTCTCGACCAGGCTGAACACCGCGACCCTATGGCCGGCCGCCTGCTGGGCGATTGCCAGATCACACACGAAGCGCTCCAGCCCGCCGGTTTCCAGGCTGTCGACGATGTGCAGAATCCGGGTGAACGCAAGGGGCATGCGCGGCAGGCGAGGAGAACGCGAGGCCGCGATGCTAGCAGCCTGTCGGACCTTGGGGGTCGAAGCGAATTTCGACTGCGCGAGCGCAGCCCTTCGATGATTGGCAGGCCGAGTGGGCGCTCGGCCAGGGATCGGCGCAGCGCTGACCGCGCAGGTGGATCTGCCGCCCAGCCAAGCGAAGCCCGACAGGCTGCCTGCGCAGCCGCGCGCACGTCGGCGCGAGCGCGCCCATGAGTGCGGCCTTCGGACGCGTCGCCGCCCTGCGCGGCGCCCTGCTGATGACCGGCTCGACCTATGTCGTGTACGCGCTGGGTCTGGTCGTCAGCGCGCTGATCGCGCGCGACATCGGGCCAGAGGACTTCGGCCGCTACGCCTATCTGGTGTGGCTGGCCGGCATGCTCGGCATGTTCGCCAACAATGGCCTGACCACCACCGGCATCCGTTTCGTGTCGGAATCCTTGGGCCGCGACCAGCCCGATAGCGCCGCCCAGATCCACGGCTGGCTGTGGCGGCGCCAGCTGCTGTGCCTGCTGGCGGTGGCGGCGCTGTACCTGATCTCGCTGCCGCTGTTCGAACGCAGCGGCTGGCTCAGCACCGAGCTGCCGCTGTTTGCCGCGGTGGTGCTGCTCAGCATGTTCGGCAAGAGCAGCTTCATCTTCTTCATCTCGATGGCCAAGGGCTACGGTCGCTTCGGCATCGAGGCCTCGACCACCGTTGGCCTGGGCCTGTTGAACGCCGCCGCGGTGGCGCTGCTGGCCTGGTATGGAGTCGGCCTGCATGCCTACCTCGCCGTGTTCACCGTGACCAGCCTGGCCTTCGGCGTGCTCGGCCTGTGGATGAGCCGTCGCGCCGGGCTGCGCCCGCGGCGCGGCCTGAGTGATCCGGCCCTGCTGGCGCGTCTGCGCAGTCACCTGTGGTGGACGGTGCTGCTGGTGTTGACCGCCGCACTCAGCAACAAGGCGGTGGAAACCTGGCTGCTGAACGCGCTGGTCGGTGCTACCGAGGTTGGCTTCTTCGCGATCGCTACTGCGCTGACCCGCGGCGGCGTCGATCTGCTGTCGGCCGGGTTGACCACGGTGCTGATGCCGATGATGGCGCATGCCTACGGCGCCGCCGGTATCGAGCAGGTCAATCGGGTGCTGTCGAACTCGGTGCGGATCTTCCAGTTCTTCGGCCTGCTGCTGGCCGGCGCCGGCGCGCTGGCCGCCGATCTGGTGGTGCACCTGATGTATGGCGAGGCCTATGCGCCGGTGGCCGAAGTGTTCCGCTGGATGGTGATCATCGGCGGGCTCACCCTGAGCGAAGGCGCCTTCGGCGCCCTGCTGTCAACTACCGATCACCAGCGCCTGCGCGCTTTCTTCGCGACTGCCTCGATCGTCATCACCGCCGTCTTCGCCCTGGTACTGGTGCCGGAGTACGGCCTGATGGGCGCGCTGTGGGCGCACGTGGCCTCGCGTCTGATCGTGTTGGTGCTGCTGGTGCTGGGCGTGCGTCAGCTGCTGCGGGTCAGCCTGCCGTGGCGCGAACTGCTGCGCCTGCTGCTGGCGGCGCTGCTGGCGGCGGCGCCGGCGCTGACGATCGCCCTGCTCTGGCCCGACCCGTGGTCGCGCTTCGGCGCCGGCGTGCTGTATGCGCTGCTGTACATCGCGCTCAGCCTGCTGCTGCGTGGTTTTCAAAGCGACGATATCGAAACCCTGCAGGAAGCTCTGCAGCGCAAACCGCGGCTGCAGGCGCGGCTGGGCCCGCTGCTGCAGGCCCTGGCTGCGCGGCTGCGGAGGCCGGGCTGAGTCGCTGTGGCGGTCAGGCCGCAGCGCGCCGGCTTGGGTGAGAACATGCGTGAAGGGGTGGGACAGTGCCTGCCGCTGACCAGGTCGAAAGGAGACCTGCAATGAAACGAGAGTTGTTGGCGAAACTGCTGGCGCGCAGCAAGGCATTGAAGCTGCTGAGGCCACTGCGCGCGCGCGGCCTGTTGGCATTGAACTACCACCGGATCGCCACCGCGCTGCCGGAGTACTGCGATCCGGATCTTCTCAGCGCCAGCGCCGATGCCTTCGAGGCGCAGGTCAAGTTCCTGCGCCAGCACGCCGAGCTGATTGTCCCGGCGGAGATCGAAGATGCCCGCCGTGACCGCCGCAATCGACATGTGCTGATCACCTTTGACGACGGCTATCGCGACAACTACGACAACGCCTTTCGCATTCTGAAGGCGCACGGTGCGCGGGCAACTTTCTTCATCGCCAGCGACTACATCGATCATCCGCGCCTGCCCTGGTGGGACGCCATTACTGCCCTGGTGGGGAGCACGGTGGTCGAGCGCATCGAGCTGCCGGAGTTCGGGCTGGCGCCGCTTTCGCTGGCAGGCCCGGAGCGCGCCGCCGCGGTGCGACAGCTGTTGAGTCTGTACAAGGCGCTGCCGCTGGCCCGCGCCAAGGCCCTGCTGGCGACGCTGCAGCAGCTGCCGGGCGCTGATTTGCCGGACGCGCGCTCGCAGTGGATGGACTGGGTTCTGCTACGCGCCATGCATGTCGCCGGCATGGCGATCGGCGGCCACACGATGCACCACCCGGTGCTGGCGCGACTGTCGCGCGCCGAGCAGCAGGCCGAGATCGACGGCTGCGCAGCGCGCCTGCGCAGTGAGCTCGGCATCGACATGCACTGCTTCGCCTATCCGGTCGGCAAGCGCGATTCGTTCAATGCCGACAGCCGCGACGCCCTGCGCGCGGCTGGCGTGCGCTATGCGTTCTCCTACTACGGCGGCTTCCACGGCCTGCGCACCGACGACGATCTCGACATCCGCCGCGAGCCGATCGAACCCCACGTCAGCCCCGAATTGTTCAGCGCCATCTGCACCCTGCCGCAGATCTTCTGCCGCGAGCGTTGACGGCGGGCTCGCCGCCGGGGCGGCGGCCGCCTGTCGCAGTCGCGGCGATCTGAGCGTCAGGCGGCCAGGGCAGCCGTGCCAGCCGCTGTGAGTCGGCGTTTGCTCACTCCGAGCCCGTGCTCTCGAACGCGCCGATATCGATCCGCGCATCGACGGCGCGCACGCTGGCCGAACCGGCCGCCTCGACCACCCCGCGCGGTGGCTGGCGGGTCGGTGGAAACAGCGTTGCGCTGATCTCGAAGCCGGGCGCGCTGACGGCGTCGCCGCCAGCATCACGCAGCTCGGAATCGGCGCCTGGACGGAAGTCGCTGGCGGCCACGTTGACGAAACCCGGCTCATCGCCTTCGGTGGTGTCGGTCCAGCCGTCGGGAATGTAGCCGGCGCCCTCGCTGATCCAGTTGTGGCTGCCGTGCAGACGCGGCGCGCCGCCGACCCATTGCGCGTCGCCGTCGCTGTACACGCGGAACACGCCGTCGGTGTTCACCAACACGTTGTTGTGTGCCTCCAGCGCCTCGATGCCGTCGAACAGGCGGAATACGGTGCTGACGCCGCCCTGCCCGGGGCGCACCACCGTGTTGTTGACGAAGCGGTAGCGGCCCTGGCTTTGGCCGGTGCCGTCGCCGCCGAGCCGGAACACCGAGCCGAACTCGCCATCGTGGACGATCACATTGCCGACCACGTCGGAATCCTCGCGCGCGCCGCTCTGCGTGGCGCCGCCGGAGGGGTCCGGGCCGATCAGTTCGAGGCTGTGGTAGTAGGCGCCCTGCAGCCAGTTGTAGTGGATCTCGTTGCGCTCGGCGCGGCTCTTGATCAGATTGCCGCCTTCGCCCGAATCGCCGTAGCGGCTGTCGCGCACCACGCTGTGGCGCAGCCGGAAGACGCTGCCCGGGAACGCGCGCTGATCGGTCGCCATGTAGATCGCGTGGTGGTAGGTGTCGCTGCCGGCGTTGCGGATTTCCGAATACTCGATGGTCAAGGATCCGGAGTCATTGTCGGCGCCGAGAATGCCGTGCATCGGGCAATCGCGCACCAGCACATCGCGGATCAGCAGATCGTTGGAGTGGTGGAACACGCAGCGGGTGGTGCCGTCGTCGACTGAGCCGACCACCTCGAAGCTCTCGAACACCACGTGGTTGGCCAGCCGGAATTCGATCGTGCTGGTGCCGCCGCGCAGGATCGGCCGCGCGCCGTTGACCCGCAGCCCGCGCAGCACCACCGGCGAGCCCGCGGCGCCGCCGTGCTGCGGGCGCAGGATCACATTGCCCGGATACTCGACGCCGCCGTCGACTTCAACCACGTCGCCGGGGGCGAAATCGGTGACATCCAGCAGTGCCTGCAGGTGGGTGAACTCGCGGCCGGGGCCGACCTGGTGCACCGCCGCCTGGCTGCTCAGCGGCAGCAGGATCAATGTCGCCAGCCGCCACGATGCTCTCAACAAGACGCGCATATCGGATACTCCTGTTTGGACCAGCGCGCATGCTAACCGTGATGCGCATCGCAGGAGTTTCTTTTGAGCACGTCGCTACTCGAACAGCCCTGGAATCAGGCCCAGCCCTGGACGCTGGACCCGGCCGGCGAACTGCTGATCGCGGGCCAGCCGCTGTCGCAGGCGGTGGCGGCGGTCGGCCACACCCCGTGCTACCTGTACGACCGCAGCCGTATCGATGCGCGCGTTGCGCAACTGCGCGCCGTGCTGCCGCCAGCGCTGCGCCTGCACTACGCGGTGAAATGCAACCCGATGCCGGCCGTGGTCGGCCACCTGGCGCGGCTGACCGACGGCCTCGATGTCGCCTCGGTCGGCGAACTGCGGGTGGCGCTGGATGCCGGCGTCGATCCCCGGCACCTCAGCTTTGCCGGGCCGGGCAAGTCGGATCGCGAACTGCAGCAGGCGCATGCGGCCGGGATTCTGATCAACCTCGAATCCTTCCGCGAGCTCGATGCCCTGAGCGCGGCGAGTGAGCGCTCGGGCCGTGCCGCACGGGTGGCAGTGCGGGTCAACCTGCCGTTCGAGCTGAAGGCCTCCGGCATGCGCATGAGTGGTGGCGCCAAGCAGTTCGGTGTGGACTCCGAACAGGTGCCGGTGCTGCTGCAGGCGATTGCCGAACGCGGCCTGGCCTTCGAGGGCTTTCACCTCTACGCCGGCTCGCAGAACCTCAAGGCCGCCGCGATCGTCGAGTCGCAGACGCGCTGCTACGAGCTCGTCTGCGAATGGGCCGAGCAGCTGCCGGCCCCGCTGCGCAGCCTGAACCTCGGCGGCGGCTTCGGCATTCCCTACACGCCGGCCGAGGCGCCGCTTGAGCTGGCGCCGATTGCGGACGCGCTGGCGGCGCTCAGCGCGCGCTGCGCGGTCGATTTCCCGCAGGCGCATCTGCTGCTGGAGCTGGGCCGTTATCTGGTCGGCGAGGCGGGTGTGTACGTCACCCGCGTGATCGACCGCAAGCAGTCGCGCGGGCAGGTGTTCCAGGTCTGCGACGGCGGCATGCACCATCACCTGGCGGCCTCGGGCAACTTCGGTCAGGTGATCCGGCGCAACTATCCGCTGATGGTCAATGCGCGGCCGGGGGACAGCGAAATCGCCAGCGTGGTCGGCCCGCTGTGCACTCCGCTCGATCTGCTGGCCGACCGCATGGAATTGGGTATCGCTGAGCCGGGCGATCTGATCGTGGTGTTCCAGTCCGGCGCCTACGGCAAGACCGCCAGCCCGCGCGAGTTTCTGGGGCATCCGGAAGTCGCCGAGGCGCTGCTCGGCGTTTCGGCCTGAGGATCATCGTCGAGCAGGCCCAGCACGCGCCGCGCCAGCACGTCCGGGTGCAGGTGGGCGCGGTAGTAGGCGTGGTTGGCTGCCGCCATCGTGTCGGCCTCTGCCGCATCGTCGAGCAGGCGGGTCGCCTGGGCCACCAGCGCATCGGCGCTGTCGAAGCCGAGATAGTGGCGGCCCGCCGCGAAACCGCCCGGGATCACATGCTGCGGGGGCTCGGCCAGCACCGGTTTGCCGAAGGCGAGGTACTCGGCCAGTTTCCAGCCGTTTGAATCGTGCAGGCCGGCGGTGCTGACCGCGATCGAACGCTGCCGCAGCAGCCCCATATAGGCCGCCCGGCGAGCGGCATCCGGCGGGCACAGCAGCCGTTCCTCGCACTGGCTGCGCGCGAACGCACTCGGCGCGATCCCGCCCAGGAATGCCTCCGGCAGGGCATCGCGCAGTCGGCGCACGCATTCGATCCGATACGCGTTCAGGCGTGCCCAGGCCGCCGCCTTGTCGGCGGACGGCGCCTCGGCCGGGTCCCACAGCCGGGTCTGGAACAGCACGGTCCGATAGCCGCCGGGCTCGGGCGCCTGCTCGCACTGCGCCAGCCGCGGCAGGATGAAGCGGTCTGGAAACAGGCGGTCCAAACGCAGCAAGGCCGCGGTATGCCAGCGCCATTGCGCAGGCTCGAAATGAAGGCCTCGGCGCAGCAGCAGCGTGTCGCTGGCGTCGTCGTGCACGGGATAGTTCAGGCCCAGCGCCCGCAGCTTGGGATAGCGCTTCAGGTCCTCAGCGCGGGCGCTGCGCTTGAAGTAGGCGTCACACCAGGCCATGCCGCTCAGGCAGACCTCATGGCTGTCGTGGAAATCCAGGTACAGCCGGCGGCCGTCGCCGAGGATGCAGCGGCAGTGCACCTGTTCGGCATCACGCAGGTGTGCGCCGTGCTGTTCGTAGTCCGGCACCGGTGCGCTGCCGAATTGCTGCCGCAGGCGGATCTCGCCGCTGCGATGCAGGCGGCGCAGGGCAGTGAACCACTGCTGCAGATGCGGCCGGTTCGACCACACTTCGAGCTGGACCGGCAGGGCGGGCGCGGAAGTCGGGTTCGCAAACATCGGCGCGGCAGCGTCCAGGCGAGGGGTCATGAAGATCCGCGGAAGGCTGCGCGTCGGCGCAGCACTGCAGTGGGCGCGCAGCCTACCGCGAGGCCCGGGCCAGACACCAGCACGCGATTTCGCGCGGCCGCCCTTTTTGCGTCCAGACCCGGCGCAGCAGATCAAGACCGAAAGCCCGATCATCATCGGCGATCACGCCGCGCACTGGCATCATGTAGGTTCAGCGGCTGCGGCGGCGCCGCTTCCCGAGTGACATGAGAACCGCGATGGACAATCCCTATGCTGCGCCGGCGAGCACGCCAAGCACCCAGGCCGATGCCGGGGGAACGGGCCTCGGCTGGCTGACCGCGGGCCTGCTGTGCGCGGTTGTCACAGCGGCAATGCCGACACTCGTGCTGCCAAATTTCGCTTCGGTGTTTGATGCGTTTGGCGCTGACCTGCCGCTGCTGACCCGGTGGCTGCTGCGCTATCACCTGCTGCTGTGGGCGCTGCCCTTCGCATTGCTGGCGCTTCGCTTCGCTGGCCGCGATCCGCTGCAGCAGTCGAAGCGGGTGTTTCTGATCGGCTTGTCCAGCTTGCCGGTGATGCTGGTGGCCATGCCGGTGCTGATTTACTGGCCGATCTTTCAGCTCGCAAGGGCGGTCTAGCAGGTGCACCCGTGAACACGACCCCTTGCGAGAGAATTCTCGACCCCTCGCCGCTGAAGGCCGCAAGCCGCGCCAATGCGCGACTGCACTGCCATAACGGCTACGCCGCATGAGCGCGCTCGAGCAAGCCAAAGCTATGTTCCTGCAGGCGCTGGAGCACCATGCGCGCGAGCGCCTGCCCGAGGCCGAGGCGCTGTACCGACGGGCCCTGCAGCTGGCGCCGGACCGGGTCTCGGTGCTGTTCAATCTGAGCATCATCCTGATGCGCACCGGCCGCACCCATGAAGCCCGCCAGCGGGCTGAGCGCGCACTGCAGCTTGATCCCAGCTGCACCGAGGCGCTGTCGATTCTGGCCGAGCTGCAGCGCGAGCGGCAGGGCCCCGAGCAAGCCCTGGCCGAGGTCGAGCGGGGGCTGCAGCAGTGGCCGGACGAGCCCGATCTGCTGCTCCAGCGCAGTGCCCTGCTGGCCGACCTGGGCCGCTTCCCAGAGGCCTTGGCAGCGAGCGCGGTCGCCCTGAGTCGGCGGCCCGGGCATGCCCCTGCGCTGACCCACCAGGCCCTGCTGAACGCGGCCGTGGGCAACACCGATGCGGCCCTGAACGAACTGCGCGTCCTGCTGCAGACCGATCCCCAGTACCTGCCCGCTGCCGAAGCCTGGGTGCGGCTGTTGCTCAAGCATTTGGCCGAGCAACCTGAGATCGTCGGCTTCGAGCCCGAAGCCAGCCTGATGGCGCGCGCCCTCGACGCGCCCTGGGCGGCGCCGCGCCAGCTGCTGCCAGCGGCCTGTCGCTTGCTGCGGGCCGATCCACGAGTGGCGGCTTGGATCGATCGCGTAGCTGCGGCCTGGCCGGAACAGCTGCCGACACGCAGCCTGGCCGATCTGCGGCTGGGCCCGGCGATCTTCGGGCAGCCGCTGCTGCGCGCTCTGCTGCGCCAGCCGCTGATTCCCGACAGTGCCATTGAGCGCCTGCTGATCAACCTGCGCAGCTGGCTGCTGCAGCGTGCCGAAGACAGCAACGATATCGCCTGGTCGGAGCCGCAGCTGGCCTTCCACTGCGCGCTGGCGGCGCACTGCCTGCGCAATCGCCACGCCTACCCGCAATCCGATGCTGAACACGCCCAAGCCCTGCGCCTGCGTCACCGCCTGCTGCATGCAATCGACAACGATCAGCCGATCCATCCGGCCTGGCTGCCGGCGCTGATCGCCTGCCTGCCGCTGGCCAGCCTGCGCGACGCCAAGCGCCTGCAGGAGCGCAGCTGGCCGGTGTCGGTGCAGGCCCTGCTCAGCTTCGCGCTGGCCGATGCGGCCACCCTGCTGCCGAGCCTGCGCTGGACCCGCGCCAGCTGCAGCCCGCGGCCGCTGAGCCTGCCGGATTACCTGCTGGAGCGGCGCGGCCAGGCGCATACCGGTGCGCTGCCCGGTGTGCCAAATCCTCGGGTACTCGCGCTCGGCTGCGGCGCCGGGGAATGGGCCATCGAGCTGGTCCAGCGGGTGTATGGCGCCCAGGTGCTGGCGCTCGATCCCGACCCCGACTGCGTGGCGGCGACGACCGATCAGGCCCAGCGCCTGCGCCTGCCGCAGCTGCGCTGTGCCCAGGGCGGCCTGGCCCAGGCCGGCGCCGGCGGCTACACCCTGATCGACAGCGGACGCAGCCTGCTGGTCGATCCGCGCCCGCTGGCACAGCTGCCGGAACTCAAGCGCTGGCTGGCACCGCTGGGCCTGCTGCGGATCCGGCTTGCCTCCGGTCGTCTGCGCAGCGCCCTGCGTGCGGCCCGCGTGCACCTCGCCGAAGCCGGACTCGGGCCCAGCCCCGACGACCTCCGGCGCGCCCGCGAACTGATCCTGGCCCTGCCCGAGTCCGATCCCGCCCGTGGCGTCAGCGCAGTCGCCGAGTTCTACGCACTGGGGTCGTGCCGCAGCCTGCTGTTCGAGTACGAGGCCAGCGCGCTCGATCTGCGTGGCCTGGCCACACGGCTGCAGTCCGCCGGCCTGCGCTTCCGCGGCTTCGAGCTGGACCCCGACGAACGCGCCGTGCTGGCCGCAAGCCCCTCGCCGCCAGCGGATCTTCAGGCGTGGGCGGAGTTCGAGGCTGCGCAGCCTCGTGCGTTTACGAGCTTGTATACCTGTTGGGTTGGCTTGGGTTGAGGCCGTCAGCTTGGGGCAACTGGACCGCAGGTCCTGCTTCCAGGGTGCCAGTCGCTTCCGAGCCGGCCTGCACGAGACCCCGCGTTTCCAGAAGCTCCACTTGTCCGCGCGGAGGCCGGTCGGCAGCCCGGCGTGCGCATAGGGACGGCGCTGGGTGGGTATGGGCGCACTTATGCTGCCTTTGCGTTGCAGATAGTGCATTTGATGCATATATTGCGATTGATAAAATGCCCTCGACACTGCAAACGCAGTGAGTGTCTGGCGCATCTTTCAAGGAGAACATCATGTCGAGTACTCAAGAGCCCACCCGCCGTTCCAAGCGCCCCGAGTTGAGTCCGGAGGAACTTGAGATGGCTCGCGTTGCGCATCGTTGCATCGCTGAGTCGCTGGATCGAGCCCGAGCGGCCACGATTGGCCTCACCAGTGATGAGGGCGAGATGCCTTCCGTGGATCTGCCACCCAGCGCGCTGCGCCTGATCGGGGAAGTCCTGGGACAGCTCAGCGAGCGCAGGGCGGTGACGGTGGTGTCGGCCAAGCTAGAAATGACGACCGTGGAGGCGGCCAGCTATCTCCACGTGTCCCGCCCGTTCTTGATCCGCGAGATCGAGGCAGGCCGTCTACCTCACCGAATGGTGGGTAGCCATCGTCGCGTGCAGTTCGATGATCTACATGCCTACAAACTGCAGATGCTGGCCGGCCAGAAGGACGCTCTGAGACAGATCGCCGAGAATGCACGCGACCTCGGTCTGGAGTACTGATGGCTGGGCATGCGCGCTACACCGCGGTACTGGATGCCTGCGTGCTCTATCCCGTTTGTGTGGCCGACGCCCTGATGAGCATGGCGGTAGCAGGGCTGTATGCGGCTAAATGGACGGTAGCGATCGAGCAGGAGTGGATCCGAAACCTGGAGCGCAGCAGGCCCGAGCTTGCCGGCAAACTGGATCGTCGGCGTGCTCTGATGCGCGATGCCAACCCCGACTGGGAAGTGCCCGAAGCCTCCTGTATCGCGATCGCGGCAGGCTTGGTGCTGCCTGACCCCGACGACGCACATGTCCTGGCTGCGGCGATCGCGGGTCACGCTGATTGCATCGTGACGTATGCGTCCGCCCAAGCCACCTACCGCTTCCCCACTCGCCGTGCTGAGCCTCAGTTGCAGATCGGCGCCCAGCCCTCGATCGGCAGCAAGCTGTCGATGTCGCGGTTGCGCGTGGTCGGCAGTCGGGTGAGTACGTCGATG
>NZ_JBILJQ010000148.1:0-4866 GCF_044377145.1 Aquimonas sp. | reverse complement strand
GCCCGAACGTGGCCAGTGGAAGCGCCCCGCGTGCAGTCGACGCACGCACAGCCACACGCCGGTGCCGTCGATCAGCAGCAGCTTGATCCGCGAGCCGCTGCGGTTGCGGAACACGTAACCCACCGAACCCGAGGCCACGCCACCGCTGCGCTGCACCCACACCAGCAGCCGATCCATGCCGCAGCGCAGATCGACCGGCTCGACCGCGAGAAACCATTGCGAAGGCAGACGCATCAGCCGTCTCTCCGCTGGATCGGCAACAGCCGCAGCGGCGCCAACTCGCGCATCCACATCCGCCGCCGCCAGGCAGCGAACTCCCGCCGACGGATGCCCCACAGCCGGCAGTACGCCGCTTGGCTCAACCCACTCCGCACCTGCGAGCGCACATGCGCCCGCCATCGCCGCACCTCCGAACACGCCATCGACCGGTCCTCCGTTGGGGAAACCGGAGACGGTCGGGAGAATCAGGTCAGGAAGGTAGGTGAGGTAGGCGGACGCTTACCCTCAAGCTGCCCACCGCTGAGATCATCGCGCTCTATGCCGATCACGGCACCCACGAGCAATTCCACCGCGAGTTCAAGACCGACCTCGACCTCAAACGCCTGCCGTCCCGCAGGTTCGACACCAACGACCCCGTGCTGAGCCTGGCTGCGCTGACCTACTACTGCCTTCGTCTGATCGGCGAAGGCGCCCTGTTGGGGTCCGACAGCCCGGTGCGCCACCCTGCCAGGCGTTGCCGCTTGCGTACCGTCATCCAGGAGATCATCTACGGCGCCGCCACCGCGATCCGCCACGCCGGTAGCTGTGCACTGGACTTCGGCCTGCACTGCAGCGAGGCCGTGGCGTTTGGTCGGCTGGTCAAAAACTGGCGAATACGCCTGGCCTAGCCGCAAACGCCCAACAGCCCCCCGACCGCAACGTATCCATCGCCGGATCGACGCCCCGGAGGATCACGGCCGCCCGGGATTCGGTCGGACCTGACCCTGCCCATGCACGAAGGGCAACGAAGCTCTCGTCTGTGCTGCGTTGAAGGCGAGGTTGTGGCCCCGCGGCGAACAAATGAGCGCGCCGCCACAGCACACGCCGCGGTGTTTCAGTTGGCGAACAGTTTCTCGTTGGTCGGCCACGGATTCAGGAGAAGAAAAGACTTTTTCGAGAGCTTTTCCAGAGCCAGCAGAGAGGACTTCTGCGGAGATCCATGTCGTTTATTGCATGCGCCGCCCTGCGGCAGGCGCTTCAACCCCACATCGACACAGCCGAAGGGAAATCTCTTCATGAAGAACTGCGATCAAATGCAACCCCGCTGCGAACGCGCGTCGCTCCGGAGTTCCGTATGCACTCTCCTTGCCCTTGGGCTTGCATCACCGAGTTTTGCCCAATCCACTCCCTACGGTATCTGCCCCCCCGAGCGCGTTACCGTCTCCGGGCCGCAGCGGGAATGGCGAGATCTGGTCACGGGTGCCTATGTCGAAGGCGACCTCGACAGAGTCTGGTGGCTGATGCTGCCAGCGGCGGCTGCAGGCGCAATTTCGATCTATCCCAATGGGGGAATACTCCTGACCAATTTCTTGACCAGCGGCGGAGACTGGACTGCGAACTATGTCGGTCTCAACGTTCGCGCCGCTTGGATTAGTCAGGCATCAGCGGTCGTCTTGCGGCGCGCCGAAATGGATGTTGATGCGCGGTACAAAGCCATCGATTTGTTCGAAGGGGGTTCTTCGAGTGGTGCTTTCGAGATCGCGTCAAGTGTTGTCACGGAGGGCAGTGTGGACCCCGATCTATACTTCGCTCTGGGAAAGTTCAACATGACCGGAGAGTACAAGTACAGTTTCCGCAGACCTTGGGGGGCTCGAGCCTATCTCAAGCTGGAACGCGTCTACCGGGCCACCGATCGCTACGATTGGGACCCACCACGTATGTGCGGGATCATCGACCACGTGGTGCCGTGGTCGCTCGCGCAGGCAGGCAAAGCCAAGGACTTTGATGTAAAGATCCTGTGGGGCGAGCCTGAGTTCAAGCTAGATCTTAAGTTTGTCAATTGCGCCGAAGTGCGAGCAGCTGGAAAGGCGCCAATTCTTCGCGGCCAAGCCGGTTTTGGCCCGCATCTTGACTTGGACAATGACGGGATCGGTTGTGAGTAGGTGGTAATTCACTCCGCGATGAACACGCCGCGAAACCGGGTTTCACGGTTTCGCGGCCTCCTCACCCGTACAGTCGTCGAGGCGAGCCTCTATGCCTTACCGAACACAAAAAGCACTCTTGATTGTTTCTGGGTTGACGCTTGCTGCTGCCATTGTCAGCTGGAGCCGCAGCGCTGAGTATGAGCAGCGCGTGACCGAATCTCCACCGATACACCCTGCGGCCCCAGAAACCAAAGCGCACGAGCTCGCTTTCTCCGCGGCGGCTGCCAGCGAATGGATTGAGTCTAGAGCCGTCGTGCCTGCGCCCGTTTCGCCACAAACGCTTCCGCCGCCCGGAACCCCCTTGGTTGAAATCCTGGATCATTTGGAGAGCCAAGCGCGCCTTGGCAACTCAGCA
The DNA here is from genome assembly GCF_044377145.1 of Aquimonas sp. Classification (NCBI taxonomy): domain Bacteria; kingdom Pseudomonadati; phylum Pseudomonadota; class Gammaproteobacteria; order Lysobacterales; family Lysobacteraceae; genus Aquimonas; species Aquimonas sp. The sequence continues at coordinate 2,328 of NZ_JBILJQ010000148.1, read as the reverse complement.
GCAGCTTGCCGCTTGACCGCAGACCTGTCGACATGCGCGGATCTCGCGCGTTCCCGCGCGCTAAGAATCATGATCGATCCTACCCGCCATCTCATCACGGACGCTCAACCCGCAAACGAGGCCAGCACAGAAGCACTGACGACGCAACTTGACGTCAGTATCGAAGCGATGGCCACAATCGAGAATTCGATGGAAGCCGTGAAACACATGTGCGAAGGACTGTCGGAGCGGCAGAGCAAAGACGCGTTGAAGTGGCTTTATCAATCGGCATCTTCGGGTAATACCCGTGCGATGGCTGAATTTGCTTCCGGAAAATGGTGGCAATCGGTTGACACAATTCACCACCCGCATGTCATCTCAGCTTACCTGCGGGATGCCCAGTCCATGGCCGAAGCCGCAGTCACCGCTGGAGATCGATCTCTGCTCACTGTCTACGGTATTGCATTAAGTGGCCTTCCACAGCCCTTCAACCGTTCCCCACTGAGTGAGGCGGTCAAGCCCGATCCGGTTCGCGCGCGTGCGTTGCTGATTATTGCGGATCGAGAGATCCAGCAATTTCCGAGCGAAGCATCCCGAATTTCTGCAAGCGCCGGCGGACTCAGCCGCCGAAGCGCACTTGAACAGTTGAACGCGTCTCTTGACATGGCCTCCATTCATCGTTCAGACATGCTCGCCCGGCAGCTCCAATCGAACTTTGACAGGAAGCCACCCAAGACGGCGGTTTGGGGGAGCCACGTAGCGCCAAGGTTTGGACCCGAGAATGCAATTGCGTTGGAGATTGACGACTGCGAACCCTGAGCGCCCGGCAGGTGAACATCGCTCGCTCGACCTTAACCGCCTCATGGGTCGCGTCGTCTACGACCGTCAGATGCTTCACGACGCGGCCTTCCGCTGTCCGGTCTAACACGAAGTGCTCGTGACCTGCCCGCTTTCTCAGGACCACCGATTAGTTGAAGGAGGCTGTTTGGGTTGATGCTTCGCTCTGCTGCTTCTGTTCGTCCTTGAACTGCTTCGGGGTCCGGTAGCCAAGACTCGAGTGGGGGCGATCTTCGTTGCAGTGGCGGCGCCAGCTCTTCATTATCACCCGCGCTTCGGCCCGGCTTCGGAACCACTCCATGCTCAGGCACTCGTCGCGGAACTTGCCGTTCAAGCTCTCGGCCGTGCCCTTCTGCCAAGGCTTGCCGGGGTCGATGTGCGCCGTTTCGATGCCCTCCTGCTGCAGCCATTTCAACACCGCATGGCTGACGAACTCGGGGCCGTTGTCCGAGCGGAGGTAGCGCGGCGCACCGTGCTCGCTGAACAGGCGTGTCAGCACTTCGATCACGCGACGCGAGCGCAGGCTGCCCTGCACATCGCTCGCCAGCGCCTCGTGGGTCCACTCATCGCTGATGAGCAGGCACTTCAGGGCTTGGCCGTTGGCGCAGGCGTCGAGTACGAAGTCGAAGGCCCAGACCTCGTTCGGACCGATGGCCGCTATCGACCGCGGCCTGGAGGTGGCGACGCGTCTGCGCGGACGCTTGTTCGGCACCCGCATCCGGCCGTGCCGCCACAGCCGGAACATCCGCTCCCAGCCCAGCTGGAAGCCCTCGCGCTCCAGACAGATATGAGTCCGGCGACAGCCGAACCGCGGGTACAGCGCGGCGTAGTGCTCAATGCGTTTGATCACCGCAGCATCCTTGGCAGGCAAGCGTGCTTGCTAGCGCAGCGCTGAGCGGGCAACTCCCAGCAGCGCGCAGGCACGTCGCTGGCTGATGCCACGCTCAACCATCCGAGGGATCAAGGCGCGCCGGGCAGGCGCGCTCACCACTTCTTTGCGGTGATCTCCTTCATCCCTTCGATCTCGAGGTTCCGCTCGCCCAGCAGCTTCTTCAGGCGCGCATTCTCCTGCTGCAACGTCCGCAGCTGTTTGACGTCGGCGGTCTCCAGCTTGCCGTAGCGCTTGCGCCAGACGTACAGCGTCTGCTCGCTGATGCCGTACTTCTTGGCCACCTCCGCAACCGGCGACTTGTCGGCCTCGCGGAGGATCTTGACCATCTGCTCTTCGGTGAATCGGGACTTGCGCATGGGCTCCTCGCTGATGTCGGGAGCCATCCTCTCAACTTTCAACTGGTCCGAAAATCGCCGGGCAGGTCACCCTTGTACAGAAGAATGTTGCCATCGCTCTCCGTCATCAGCGCGAAACGACCTTCGCCGTAAGCACAAGCACTAGGGAACCTCTGTTTTATCCCAGCCCGGCTGGTAGAATTTGTGCATCACCCACATGACAGTCACCCCATGAAGCAGACCACCTTCGACTCTCTGGCCTACACGGCGAAGAAGAAGCAGACG
>NZ_JBILJQ010000024.1:0-62612 GCF_044377145.1 Aquimonas sp. | reverse complement strand
ACACCCGGCGCGCTCAAGGCCAGATCCACACCCGTTGAGCTCGATCTGCCGGAGGTGGTTAGTTAGAAAAAACGTCGCCGAGTGTTGGGAAAGGGTTGACACGTTCCGAGGCGGCCCCGAAGGCGATGCCAACAAAAAGGGCCCGGAGGTCATCCGGGCCCTTCTGGTTTTGGTGGAGGCGGGGGGAATCGAACCCCCGTCCGAAGGCCCTACGTCTTTGAATCTACGTGTGTAGTGCGCCGTCTGGTCTCGTTCCGAAGCAACACGGCGCACAAAGAACACCGCGGAACCAGTCTGCTAGTTTTAGCTCTTGACCGACAGACGGCGGCCTTCGAGCGATCCCGTAAATATGACCGTCTGATCCACCGTTACAGGCACCGATGGGAGACGGACTCGCCTATTTAGGCGGCGAGTGCGTAGTTGTCGTCGTTCGCAACTAGCTGTTTTGCCGCTGGATTTACGAGGAAAGCTGCCCCCTCGACACGCATCTCCGATTTCACACCCCCGTCGAAGCCTGGTCGCCCCCGGGGTTCTACTGCTCAGCTCCCACCTTGCGTTGTGGATGCTGTGCGGCCACGCAGTATATGGAGCTGTTGTCCGCCGCCACAAGGCGCAGGTGCGGTCGGGTTCAGTTTGGGCCACCCAGCGCGGTTCGATTCAAGGCGCGCAGCTCGGTCGCAGAGAGCAGCATCGAAGCGACGCCACATCACCTCGCGCCACCCGCCCTTCGCCCAATCCCGAATCCCGAATCCCGCGGCCGCAAGGCCGCAAGCCCACCTCAAGCCCGCGGATTGTGCCTCCGCATCACCCGCTGCTTGTCGCGCTCCCAGTCGCGCTCCTTGCTGGCGGCGCGCTTGTCGTGGTCCTTCTTGCCTTCGGCGAGCGCGATCTCGCACTTGACCCGGTTGTTCTTCCAGTACAGCGCGGTCGGGATGAGTGTGTAGCCCTCGCGCTCGACCGCGCCGACCAGCTTGTCGATTTCGCGCTTGTGCAGCAGCAGCTTGCGGGTGCGGCGGTCGTCGGTGACAACGTGGCTGGAGGCCGAGTTGAGCGGGGTGATCTGGGCGCCGAACAGAAAGATCTCGCCGCCGCGGACGATGGCATAGCTTTCGTTGAAGCTGATGCGGCCGGCGCGCAGGGCTTTGACTTCCCAGCCCTGCAGGGCCAGGCCGGCTTCGTAGCGGTCTTCCAGCGAGTATTCGAACCGCGCCTTCTTGTTGAGGGCGATCGTGCCTGATCCGCTATCCTTGCTCTTCTTCTTGCTCATGGCCCTTCCTGAAGCTCGAACCCGCGATTGTGGCTCACGCGGGCGGCGCAGGCGAGCCCAAGGGCACCTGAAACCTCGAATGGCTCCGAATGACCCCAATCACCCGCAGTGCCCTGGTGCGCCGACCGGCCACGCTCATGTTCGATCTGGTGAATGAAGTCGAGGACTACCCGCGCCGCTTCGCCTGGTGCGAGGGCGCGCACATCCTGGAGCGCAGCGAGGAGGCCATGCTGGCCCGACTGGAGCTGAAAATGGGGGCGCTGCGCACCGCTTTCACCACCCGCAACCGGCTTGAGCGACCGGGCCTGATCGAGCTGCAGCTGGTCGAAGGCCCGTTCACCCGCCTGAGCGGGCGCTGGGTGTTCACCGCCTTGGCTGAGGACGCCAGCAAGGTTGCTCTGGAGCTGAACTTTGAAACCGCCGGGCGCATTGTCGGCTCGGCGCTGGCAATTGGATTCACCAGCCTGGCGGATCGCATGGTCGACGACTTCGTGCGCGAGGCGCAGCGTGAGCCAACCTGAAACCGCGTCTGAGTCCGGGCCTGAGCCAACACCGGACGCATCCGCAGCGCCGCCGATCCATGTCGAAGTGGTCTACGCGCTGCCGCAACGGGTATGGCGCGTCGAGCTGAGCCTGCTGGCCGGCAGCACGGTTTCAATGGCGGTCGATGCTGCGCGGCTGCGTGAGCGGATACCCGAACTGGCCGATCGCGAACTCGACCTTGGGATCTTCAATCATCCTTGCAATGGCGCACGCGTATTGCGCGACGGCGACCGCGTTGAAATCTATCGGCCGCTGCTGATCGACCCCAAGGACGCGCGACGACTGCGCGCGGCGCAGGCGGATTGAGCAGCGACCGGCGCATGCCACGGGCGACGCCAAGCGCATGCCGGTGTCGTTTCGCCCTGGCCTGGCGTGCTTCAACGTCGGCTGTGTGTCCCGACAGCGCCGATGGGCTCGACGCAAGCGAGCTTCGCTGCTGACGCGTCGGCAAGCCAGGATTGTTCAGCCGCCTGCCTGACCGCCCGGCCGTGCGAGCCGGCGCGATCGGCGCCCGCGAGCTATTCTGTGACTCTTGAAATCACGCTTTCACTGGAGACCAGCATGAGCCTTCCCGAGCACTTTCGCGCCTTTCGTATCCATGCCGACGGCAAGCAGCACCGCGCGGCGGTCGAGCAGGTCGGCCTGGACGAACTGAGTCCTGGAGAGGTCGTGGTGCGCGCGGAATTCTCCTCCATCAACTACAAGGACGCCCTGGCAGGCACCGGTAGCGGACGGATCTTGCGCAAGTTCCCGCTGGTCGGAGGCATTGATGTCGCGGGGCGCGTGGTGGCCTCAACCGACCCGCGCTTCCGCGAGGGTGATGCGGTTCTGTGCACAGGCTGCGGGCTGTCGGAAAGCCGCGATGGCGGCTACAGCGACTACGTGCGTCTGGAAGCGCAGTGGGCGATCCCGCTGCCCTCAGGCTTGAGCCTGCGCGAGGCCATGATTCTCGGCACCGCGGGCTTCACTGCGGCCCTGTCCCTGTACCGCATGGAGCAGAACGGGCAAAGCCCTTCGATGGGCCCGATCGTGGTCACTGGCGCCACCGGCGGGGTCGGCATGTTGGCGATCGACCTGTTGACGCGCGCCGGCTACGAAGCGCACGCGATCACCGGCAAGCTCCATTCACTCGATTTTCTGACCAGCATCGGCGCGCGCCAGGTGGTCTCGCGCGAGAACCTGCACTGGGGTCAGAAGCCGCTGGAAAATGCGCTGTGGGCGGGTGCGATCGACAACGTCGGCGACGAAATGCTGGCGGGATTGACCCGAGTGATCCAGCCCTACGGCAATATCGCCAGCTGCGGCCTGGCCGGCGGGCACGCGCTCGCGACCACGGTCATGCCCTTCATCATTCGCGGCGTGTCACTGTTGGGGATCGCCTCGGCGGGCACCGCCCGCCCGATACGCGATGCCGTGTGGGAGCGCCTTGCCGGCCCGTGGAAACCGGCGCATCTGGACCAGATCTGCACGCGCGCGGTGGGCCTGGAGGAGCTGGCGCCGGTGTTCAACACCATGCTGGCGGGCGGATCGTTCGGCCGAACCCTGGTGTGCATCGCTGATTGATCCTCAAATCGTGTGACAGTGCCCGCATTCGAACCGATCCAAACGGACAGCCCCGTGCGCGGGCCTGCCCTGAAATGCCGGCAAACTCCAAGGCTTGGACGGATCCGCAGCGCCGCCGCGAACGCACATCAGGCGGCCGGACCTCTGGCGGTTTGTCCTTGGCGCCGAAGCGGCTAGAATCGAGCGGTCGGCGGCCCGCCCTCCAGTCGGGGCGGTCGCCCTTTTCTTCCAAAGCGAGAACTCTCCATGGCACGTGTGCTGATTGTCGACGACTCACCCTCCCAGCTGATGGGCATGAAGAAGATCATGGAGAAGCTGGGCCATGAGGTCATCAGCGCCGAAGACGGCGCCCAAGGCGTCGAAGTGGCCAAGCGTGAGATGCCTGATCTGATCCTGATGGATGTGGTGATGCCGAACCTCAACGGTTTTCAGGCGACCCGATCGATCTCGAAGGATGCAGCCACCTCGCATATCCCGATCGTCTTGGTCACCACCAAGGATCAGGTCACCGACAAGGTGTGGGGCCTGCGCCAAGGCGCCAAGGCCTACCTGACCAAGCCGGTCAATGAGGCCGCTCTGGTCAGTCTGGTGCGTGACCTGCTCGCAGGCGTGACGCCCGACGCCAGCTAGTCGCAGGGCGTCGAGACCGCAAACGAAAGGCCCGCTTGCGAGCGGGCCTTTTCATTGGGCGAGTGCGGGAAAGGCTTCGGGTGCCAACGACTGGCCTATCGGGCGGGCAGATGCGCGCTCGGATCCACCGGCCGGCCGCCGCGACGAATCTCGAAGTGCAGCATGTCGCGCGCGGCACCGGACCGGCCCATCTCGGCGATCTGCTGACCCGCACGTACCTGCTCACCCTCGGCGACCAGGCGCTTGCGGTTGTGCCCGTAGGCCGACAGGAATTCATCGTTGTGCTTGACGATGACCAGTTCGCCGTAGCCGATCAGGCCCGAGCCGGAGTACACCACCGTGCCCGCCGCTGCGGCATTCACCGGCTGGCCGGCACTGCCGATGATGCTGATGCCCTGGCGCGTGGGATCGCCCGCGACGAAGCGGCCGACCACCTGTCCTGCGGTCGGCCATTGCCAACGCACAGGACCGCCAGGCGCAGTCGCTGCAGGCGGCGTGCTCGCGGGTGGCCGCGCAGGTGTCGCCGGATTTGCCGCAGGCGGGGATACAGGAGCAGTCGGCGTCGGCGCCGTTGCAACGGGCGCCGCTGGCTGAGCCGGCCGCACGGGCGGGGCGGTGCCAATCGCACCTCCGGGCGGACGGTTCCCCGCGGCGGGTGAGCCGCCGGCAGGTCGGGTGGCGACCGCGGTGCCTGCACCCTGTGGCTGTAGCCGGATGCGCTGCCCGGGGTAGATGGTGTAGGGCGGGCCGATGCCGTTCCAGCCGGCCACCCGGCGAAAGTCGAGGCCATGCCGGAATGCGATGCCGTACAGGGTGTCGCCGCGCTGCACGGTGTGAGTGCGGGCGCCGTCGGGTATCGGAGAGCCGGGGCGCGAGGTCGGCGGCGGGCTACGGTCGACCACCACCGCACGCGGCGCCACGCCACATGCGGTCGTAAGCACAACCAACAGCAAAGCGAGGGCGCGGAGGGGCCGGTTCATCGCGTGCACTCCGAGATGTGGTCGAAGGTCTCGCGTTTGCCAGTCCGCTCGATCCACGGCATCAACGCATCCAGCGAACAGGCGCTGAGCAGATAGCCGAACACGCCGCCAAAGACCGAGGCCAACGTGCCAATGAGTGAACAGCGGAAACAGCGCTCCGGCTTCGCCAGCAGCCTGGGGTCCAGCATCACATCTGGCGGAATCGGGAACACCACCGATCCCGCCGCGCCGCCGGTCGCCGGATCACGCCCGGCGTGCCGATGTCCGGCCCAGGCCAGGCAGCGCTCATAGATCGGTCCAGACAGGCGCATCAGGCTGTCCCGCCCAGCAAGGGCACGAACAGGGCCGGCCCGAGGTCGTCCTGCTGCCAGCGATCGTCCACCCAGCGCAGACGCACCAGGCGCTGGCCATCGGCGCCGCCGACGGGCGCCACGAACACGCCGCCCGGCTTGAGCTGCGCGATCAGCTGCGGGTCCACCCGATCGGCCGAAGCGGTGACGATGATGGCGTCGAACGGCGCGTGCTCCGGCCAGCCCAGGCGGCCGTCGTCAAACCGCGCGCGCACATTGCCGAAGCCGAGCTTGCGCAAGCGCTTGCGCGCCAGCCGCGACAGTTCGTCGATGCGCTCGACGCTGCTGACCTGTTCGACCAGCATCGCCAACACCGCCGCCTGATAGCCCGACCCCGTGCCCAGCTCCAACACAGATGCCGGCAGGCCGAACTCGATCAAGGCTTCAGTCATCCGCGCCACCACATAGGGCTGCGACAGGGTCTGGCCGCGGCCGATCGGCAGGGCGGTGTCGTCGTAGGCGCGGGTCGCCAGCGCTTCATCGCAGAACAAATGCCGAGGCAGTGTGCGCATCACCTCCAGCACCCGTGGATCGCGGATGCCCTGCTCACGCAGGCGGTCGACCATGCGGTCGCGCGCGCGCTGCGAGGTCATGCCGAGGCCAAGCGCCTCGCGCGGTAAACGCAGGCCGAAGCTCATGTACGTGTGAGGCTCATGCGCATGGATGCACTCATGCACGCGAGGGCAAGGTGTCGCTGAGCGCCGAGACCCAGCCGGAGACCTTCTCCAGCGCCTGATAGCGGGTCAGGTCGACGTGGATCGGGGTGATCGAAATGAAGCCCATCCGTACCGCATGGAAGTCGGTTCCCGCGCCGGCATCCTGCTCAGGGCCCGCCGGGCCGATCCACCAGATGCGCCGGCCGCGCGGATCGTGCTGGGGGATACAGGGCTCGGCGCGATGGCGATGCCCAAGACGCGTGACCTCGAAACCGCGGATCTCGTCCCAGGGCAGGTCAGGCACGTTGACGTTGAGGATGGTGTCGGCCGGCAGCGGATCGATCTGCAGACGCTTGACAATCGCGCACGCGGCACGCGCGGCGCTGTCGAAGTGGCGGCCGCTGCCTTCGCGCGTCACCAGTGACACCGCAACCGCTGGATGGCCGAGAAAACGCCCTTCCATCGCCGCCGCCACCGTGCCGGAATAGATCACGTCATCGCCGAGATTGGCGGCATTGTTGATGCCGGAAACCACGATGTCGGGATCGAAGTCGAGCATGCCGGCCAGGGCCAGATGCACGCAGTCGGTCGGCGTACCTGCGACCCGATAGGTCTCATCGTCCATCTGCAGTACGCGGATCGGCTGGTCCAGTGTCAGCGAGTTGCTGGCGCCGCTGCGATCGCGATCAGGCGCCACCACGGTGACCTGCCCCAGAGCCCGCAGGCCTTGCGCCAGAATCTTGATGCCGGGGGCATCCACGCCGTCGTCGTTGCTGACCAGAAAACGCATCGCAAACCCCACTTGGAAAGCCGGCAATGATACAGGCCGCAGCCTCCGCCTTCCCCCTTCACGCACGCGCCGCTATGGTGACGTTATGTCTCGTCGCCCATCCAAGCCCACCGCCGCTCCCGTTCATCCGAGCGATGACGATCTCGCCCTGTTCCACGAGGCGATCGGCCCGGTGCGCCGGATCGAAGTGGAAGAAGCCGCCGCAGCCGCCAGTGCGCCCCGCCCTGCCCCGCGGCCACGACAGCGCGAAGCGGATGAACGTCAAGCCGGCGAAGACTTCCGCCTGCGTCCCTTCGAGTTCGCCATCGACGGCCTCGGCGACGGTTTGGAGTATCTGGCGGCGGGCCATTCGCCACGCATTCTGAAAGAACTCAAGCGCGGCCAATTCGCGGTGCAGGACGAGCTCGATCTGCACCGGATGAACGCCGGTCTGGCCGACGAGTGCATCCGCGTGTTCCTGGCCGAGGCCAACCAGCGCGGGTTCCGTTGCGTGCGGATCATCCACGGCAAGGGCCTGCGCTCGAAGGACTCGACGCCGGTGCTGAAGCTGCTCACCGACAAGGTGCTTCGCTTCCGCGCCGATGTGCTCGCATTCGCCTCGGCGCGACCGGCCGAAGGCGGCACCGGCGCCGTGGTGGTGCTGCTGCGGCGGCCGCGAACCCAGCACCATAACGCTGAATCTGATGACGGCGACGGACGCTGAGGCGGTTCAATCGGGCTGAACCGCCGCGCCCAGATGCCGCTGCAGAAAATCCAGCATGCGCCGGTAGTACTCGCGACGGTGTTCCAGCAAATGGAACCCGTGTCCGGCCGTGTCAACGTAGTACGTCTCGACCTCTGCATCGCGCTTGTTGAGCGCCCGCGCCATACGCCGGCTGTGCTCGATCGGCGCGATACGATCCTCTCCACCCGCCGCCAGCAGGACAGGCGCCTGGATACGCTCAGCCAGTTCGGTCGGCGATACCGCGCCGAGCTCGGATGCGTCTCCGACCCACTCTTGATGCCAGGCGAGGTTGCGGCGACCCGTTCCCTTCTCATCGCGGACCATCAGCGCCAGGTCGAACACACCGACATACCCCACCGCGCACGCATACAGCTCGGGCTCCCGCACCAGTCCCATCAGCGCGGCGTAGGCCCCATAGCTGGCACCGACGATACAGATGCGGTCGGGCGCGGCAATCCCCTGCTCCAGCGCCCACCGGGTCGCATCGGTGAGGTCATCCTGCATCGTTCCGCCCCACTGGCGGGCACCTGCCCGCTGGAATTCGGCGCCGAAGTTGCCAGAGCCACGATAATTCACCTGCAGCACGGCATAACCGGCCGCGGCCAGCATCTGGACTTCCGGATTGAAATCGATGCGGTCATAGACGCCGAACGGCCCGCCGTGCGGCAAAAGAACCAGCGGCAGCGCCTGCGATTCTGCGGCGTCGCGCGGCCGCGTCAGCAAGCCCTGCAGGAGCAGTCCGTCGCGGGCGGTGATGTCTACCGCACGCGTCGCGGCCATCTGCTCAGGGTCGATTCCTGGAAGCCGGCTGTTGAGGAATGTCGCGCGCTTCGCGACGGTGTCGTACAAGAAGAAGCTGCCGGGATCACGATCGCTGCGCACCTCGAACAGGCGGATCGGCGCGTCCACCGGTGCCGGGTGCAAGTAGACGTCACTGTTCGCAAAGCTGCGCTGCAGCGTGGCCTGCAGACGTGCATCAACGTGGTCAGGCTCGAAGAACTGGATGCGCCGACGCTCGCCGTGGAAAGCAACCCCGATCACCGACCCGTTGGCGTCGAGCACCGCTTCAGCAGGGTCGACGCGTTGATCGCGTGCAAGCTCGATGCGACTGTCATCGCCCGGGTTCCAGGCGGCGATCGAACTGCTGCCCTGCGCGGCAGTCACGCTGAGGTAGGCGCGCGCGCCATCCGGCGAGAAGCCCAGCGGAAACTCATCGCGACCGCTTTGGGCCTGATCGTTCAGCAGTCGCCATTCGGAATCTCCGGGCTGGCGTGCAAACAGCCGGCTGGAGGTGCCGTCGGCGAAGCCATACGCGAGGCGGGGCTCGCCGGATGGATCCGTGCGCACGGTGGCAGAACGTACCGGTGCGCTCATCACCAGCCTGCGCCGGCCGTTATCGAGCACGAGCCGCTCGATCCGACTGAGCGGGTTGGCGCCGGTCCACTCAACCACTTCGATCAGAATGCGGTCGGCATCCGCTGGCAAGGTGTCGATCAGCTGTGCGGTGCGATAGGTTCGGGCCTGCCCACGGTTGGCATTGCTGGATTCCGACTCGGCGGGGTAGCGCTGGAACAGCAGCCGCGGCGAGCTGCCATCCGTGCTGACCAGATGCAGTTCGCCAGTTGCCAGCGGGGTGTCGAGATCGCCGAATCGCTCCGCGGCGCTCACCAGCACACGCTGGTTGTCCAACCACTTGAAGCCCGCGACGGCTGAGTGCTCGGCGCCCGCCACACGCGCCACCGGCTGCATGTCCTCGCGACGGATCAGCACCAGGATCTCGCGATCGGGCATGGCATACGTCGCGGCCAGATGTCGGCCATCGGGCGAGAGTCGAATCTCGCCATACGCACCACGCTTGAGGAATACATCCAGGTCGAGGCTCTCGGCCTGGGCGGGAATCAGGGTGCTCATGCAGAGCAGAAGACAGAAAAGGCGCATTCGAAAAAGACCGCGGCAGCAGGGACGATCGCGGAGAATACGTCAGCGCAGCCCGCACATTGGAATCTCAGCCACGGGATTCGCCTGCGCTCAGTTGCCCGGCAGCGCCTTCAGCCGGATCAGGATCGAGAACCGCATGCGCCCCTCGGGCGAGGCTTGCACCTGCACCAATTCGGCGTTCTCCACATCGACATCCTCATGCAGCCAGCGCAGCAACTCGGACACCTCTCGATTGCTGCGGCGGCTGCCCTCAAACTGGACCTGCCCCTGTGTGGCCTCGAAACGATGGACCTCGTCGACGTTGCTGAGCCAGCTGCGCAGCCTGACCTCAAGCTGTGCCACGCGCTCATCCTCCGCTGCCTGCGGCGCATCCGGCACCACGGGCAGCGCCTCGATCACGGCGGTTGGCGGCGGTGCGGGTGCAGCGACGGTCGGAGACGCGGGCTCGATGGTGGCGAACGCGATCTCTGGGGGTTCGGAACCAGGTGTTTCCGGCGCTGCCAGCGCGGGCAGCCGCTGCACATTCAGTGTCCACAGAGCTTCCGGCTCCGCCGGGGGGAAACGCATCCAGCGCTGGGTGGTACTGACGTGGTAAGGGATACCTTTGCAGCCATCGCCACACCAAATCGTGATTTCGCGGCGATCGAGCTCGACGACGACCCTCATCAGCAGGCCGCCTTCGCGGTCGCGGGTCAGCCAGACCTCATCGCCGCCGGCAGCCGAGCTGCCTTCGAGGTCGACCTTGGCGGCAAACGCCTGACCAACTTGCATCCAGCCCGCCTCGCAGTGCGGGCGCAGCTGGAGCCAGGTGCGTTCCTGAGCAGGCCCATGCTCCGCCAGCGCATCAAAATGCAGCTTCAGGTTGCTGCGCAGATCGCCCTGAAGCCCGACGCCTTGGCGCGCCAGCCGCCACCAGGTCCGATAGGCCTGCGGGCTATCCGCTCGCAGGCGTAGCGCGGCCGCATCGACACTGTCCGGGTGCAGACGCTCGACCACGCTCACCTGTCCGTTCGTCTCCTGTTCGATGCGCAGGGTGCTCGGCAGCAGCGGCACGGGGTTCACGCCCTCGCGCTCGGCGATCTCCCGCTGCAGTTTGGCCGTGCGCGCATCGACCGCCAACGCGTAGTTGCCACGCAGATCCGGGCATTCAGGGGCATCGACAAATCGCGCCTGAAGGTCGGGCTCGGCCATTCCGGGTGGAAGCCCACCGCCAGAGCACCCCGCCAGAGCAAGCGCTCCAGCCAGCAACGGAAAACAGTGACGCCGCATGTGGATCTCCATGTCTGCGACGCCGCGGCGCCGATGCGGCCGTACCGGGGCCTGCGGGTGCGTAGTGTGACATCGTCATACCTGCCAGCTGCCAGCTGCAAGCGACATTCAGACAGTGGAGCTTCTGCGGATCCAGATTCCAGCCGCCCCTTGCGCGGCGAGCCGGACGGAGCGGGTTTCATCAGCAGCACGCGGCGCTGCGGCGTGGATCGCGGCGAGCGCAGACCAAGCCCGTCGCACGGGCCACTTGGCCGGACTCGGAGTGGCGCGGCAAGTTCGGAATCGAAACTGCGTCAGGCTGCTCAGCCAGCCTCAGTTCACAGCGGGGGGCAGCCGGGCCGGGTCGAGTTCGCGCAGCAGGCGCAGCCCGACATCGTCAAAAGCGCGGGAGGCGTCCGCCTCATCCACTGCCAAACGCAGATCCGCCGCAAAGGTTTCGCGCCAGGATCCACCGGCAACCAGACGCCGTTCGCAACCGCCACGCGCGCAGTCGACGGTCCACTCCGCCACATTGCCGCTGAAGTCGGCGAAGCCCAGCGCATCGGCCGGGAATCGACTGGCTTGTGCGGTGTTGCGCACGCCGTCGCGACAACCGTCGCGTTCGGCCAGGTTGGCCGCGCCACAGCGCGCAGGCCGGCTGCCGGCCTGCGCGGCATGGCGCCACTCGCCCAGGGTCGGCAAACGATAGCGGGCGCCGGAGCGTACGCTCAGCCATTCGGCGAACGCGCGTGCGTCAGCATGGCTGATGCAGACCACCGGTTCGTTCTCGTTCTGGTCAAACCCAGGATCGTTCCAGCGGCGGCGCAATGGCGAGGGCAGCAGACTGCCGCGGCGGCGGCATGACGAAGCATCGCGACGGGTGGCGACCACGAAACGGGCGTACTCGGCCCGGGTCAGTTCACGCTGCATGAGCGCAAAGGGCCTTTCGACCCGCGAATTGCCCTGCCGCGCCGGCACGAACAACAGCGGCGGACCGTTTGCATCGGCCAAGCGCATACCTGGCGTCGGCAGGGCCGCAATGCGTTCGGCCAAGAGGTTGATCTCAGCGCGGTCACCGCCGAGATCGCGCCAGCGCCCCAAGATTGAATCCGCGCCGATGCGGTCGAGCGCATCGATATTGGCTTCGACGCGTTGCCGCATCAATGCGGCCAAGGAACCCTGAAAGCGCTGCCAACCGGGGCGCGCCTGCAGCTGCGCGCTTTCCGCCAGCAGCCGTGCCTGCTCGACCGTCTCCAAGGCGGCGTCGTCCTGGCCCTGCGACAGGCCGGCGATGGCGCGCTGCGACAGGCCATCGAACACCGCATCCAGCCCGCTGAGCGCTTCCTCGTTCTCGGGCCTGGCCTGCAATACGGCCAGATAGCTCTCGGCAGCATTGTCGCCGGCAGGCACCACCAACTGGCCTCGCGCCAGCAGCAAGGCGGCTTCATCGAGGCGTCGCTGCACTGCAGCCGCAGCGGCAGGATCTTCGACCGGGACGGCCGGCATCGTCTCCGCCGGCTCCTGCGCGGGCGGACGAAGCTGATCGAAGACTGTGGCGCCGAGCAGGCTGACGAACAGCCCCAGCAACAACAGCACCGGCGGTGAACGCAGCGGCTGCGCCCGCGCCTGCAGCCACAGGCGACGAATATTCAGGCCGGACAGACCGTGCGCAGAGAGCGCATCCAGCGCGCGCTGCATCGCCTGCGCATTGCGGAAGCGTCGGCGCGGGTCCTTGGCCATGGCCTGGTCGATGAAGCTCTGCCAGTGCTTGACCTCCGTCGGCAGGCGCGGTGGCGGGCTTTGCGCATGCATCAGGGCCAGGGTGAGACCGTCGCTGGCCTTGAACGGCAGCTCGCCGGTGAGCAGCTCGAAGGTCAATACACCGAGGCTGTAGATGTCGGCACGACCGTCGACGTCTTCGCCGCGCGCCTGTTCGGGGCTCATGTAGCCGCCTGAGCCCAGGGCCAGGCCGTCGCTGGTGATGCGCGCATTGGTGCTGCGGCGTGACAGTGCAATTCCGAAGTCAGCCAGCTGCGGACGGCCGCCACTGTCGAACAGCACGTTCTCGGGCTTGACGTCACGGTGGACGATGCCGCGCGCGTGCGCATAGCCGAGCGCGTCCAGCAGCTGGGCGAGGATGTCGGCAATCTGGTGCTCATCGGCCGAGAGATCGCGCTGCGACAGATCGCCACGGGCGAGGTAAGGCATCACGTAATAGGGCCGACCCTCGCGGGTGCGACCGACCTCGTGAATGCCGACGATGCTCGGGTGTTCCAGCCGCGCGATGATCCGGGCCTCACGCTCGAAGCGCTCGGCGCGATCCGCATCGGCGCTGGCATCGAGCGCCATCACCTTGATCGCCACCTCGCGATCCAGCGACAGCTGCACCGCCAGATAGACCACCGCCATGCCGCCGCGGCCGAGTGGACGCAGCAGCCGGTAGCCGGCGATCTGCGGCAGGCCGTCAGCGGGCAGCGTGTGGTCGGCGTCAGAGCTCATCAGTGCGGCGGCTCATCCATATCTCGGGCCGGCGAGCATAGGCGAGCAGTGCGCTGCAGAGCGAGCCCTCTCACTCCGCTGGCCGTTTGCGGCGGATGTAGAGCTGCTTGCGGACGCGTGCCACCACCTCGCCATCGGCATCGCAGACCGTCGTTTCGAACCAGTGGCGGACGCTGCGCTCAGCGTCGGCCTGCACGCGCAGCGCATCGACCACACCGGGCTCGATCCGGAAGTTCGCGTGAACGCGGCCGCGGCCCGGGCGTACGAACTCGATCTCGCCGGCTTTATCCCAGACGATGTAGTCGCGCCCCAGCGCCTCCATCATCAGCAGCATCCAGAACGGATCGGTCATCGCGAACAGACTGCCGCCGAAATGGGTGCCGACGTAGTTGCGGTTGTACCAGCGCAGGTCCATGCGAACACGGGCCGCGCTCCAGTCCGCAGCGATGTGTTCAACCCGGATACCGGCGAACAGATAGGGCGGCCACAGGTTGAAAATCCAGCGCAGGCGGCGCGGAGTCATGCGCATGGATCTATCCGTACGGCTGAGTATGGGCGAGCCTTATACCGCAAATCGCCGGCCTGAAAAGCGAAAGGCGGACCCGAGGGCCCGCCTTTCACGCGGAAACTGCGCTTGAAATGCCGGCGATTACTCGGCGGCGTCTTCCAGCACGGCCTTGATCGACAGGCGGATGCGGCCCTGCTTGTCGACTTCCAGCACTTTCACCTTGACGATGTCGCCTTCCTTCAGCTTGTCGGAAACCTTCTCGACGCGCTCAGAGGAGATCTGCGAAACGTGCACCAGACCGTCCTTGCCCGGGGCGATGGTGACGAACGCACCAAAGTCCATCAGCTTGGCGACCTTGCCCTCGTAGATCCGGCCCGGCTCGACGTCGGAGGTGATCTGCTCGATGCGGGCCTTGGCGGCCTGCGCCTGCGCGGCATTGACCGACGCGATGACGATGGTGCCGTCATCCTGGATGTCGATCTGGGTGCCGGTTTCCTTGGTGATGCCCTGGATGGTGGCGCCGCCCTTGCCAATCACTTCGCGGATCTTGTCCGGGTGGATCTTGATCGTCAGCAAGCGCGGGGCGTACTCGCTCATCTCCGAGCGCGGTGCATTGATGACCTTCGCCATCTCACCGAGGATGTGCAGTCGACCGGCCTTGGCCTGATCCAAGGCGATCTTCATGATCTCCTCGGTAATGCCCTCGATCTTGATGTCCATCTGCAGGGCCGAGATGCCGCCCTCGGTGCCCGCCACCTTGAAGTCCATGTCACCGAGGTGATCTTCATCACCCAGGATGTCGGACAGCACGGCGAAAGCCTCGCCTTCCTTGATCAGGCCCATGGCGATACCGGCCACCGGCGCCTTGATCGGCACGCCCGCGTCCATCAGCGCCAGCGAGGAGCCGCACACCGAAGCCATCGACGAGCTGCCGTTGGATTCGGTAATTTCGGACACGCAGCGGATGGTGTAGGGGAAGGACTCCATCGACGGCATCACCGCCAGCACGCCGCGCTTGGCCAGACGACCGTGGCCGATCTCGCGACGCTTCGGACCCATCATCGGACGGGTCTCGCCGGTGCAGTAGGGCGGGAAGTTGTAATGGAACAGGAAGTGCTCTTTGTACTCGCCTGACACCGCATCGATGATCTGACCGTCACGCGCGGTGCCGAGGGTGGCCACCACGATCGACTGCGTTTCACCACGGGTGAACAGGGCCGAACCGTGGGTACGCGGCAACACGCCAGTACGCACACTGATGCCGCGGACGGTGGTCAGGTCACGACCGTCGATACGGGTTTTGGTGGCCAGCACCATCGCGCGCATCGTGCTGTATTCCAGCTCGCCGAATTCGGCGCCAAACTGCTTGGCGGTCCAGCCATTGGCTTCAAACTGCGGTTCCAAGGCGGCCAGCACGTCCTTCTTCAGAGCGTTGATGGCATCACGGCGCTCGGCCTTGACGCGGGTCGCGTAGGCCTGCTCCAGACGACCGCCGATCGCCGCCTTGATGGCATCGATGAACGTCGTGGCCGGAGCCGGCGCGACCCACGGGAAGGCCTTCACGCCGACTTCGGCGACCAGCTCGTTGATCGCATTGATCACCGTCTGCAGCTGCTGGTGGCCGAACATCACCGCACCCAGCATCACTTCTTCGGACAGCAGCTTGGCCTCGGACTCGACCATCAGGACTGCGTCCTTGGTGCCGGCCACGACCAGCTCGAGGTCGGAGGTCAGCAGTTCGGTGGCGGTCGGGTTCAGCAGATACTGGCCGTCCTTGTAGCCGATCTTGGCCGCGCCAATCGGGCCGGCGAAGGGCACGCCGGTCAGGCACATCGCGGCGGACGCACCGATCAGGGCCGGGATGTCGCCGTCGACTTCCGGGTTCATCGACATCACGGTCGCGACGACCTGAACCTCATGCCGGAAGGTTTCCGGGAACAGCGGGCGCAGCGGACGATCGATCAGACGCGAGGTCAGCGTCTCTTTCTCGGTCAGACGACCTTCGCGCTTGAAGAAGCCACCGGGAATCTTGCCGCCGGCGTAGAACTTCTCCTGGTAGTCGACCGTCAGCGGGAAGAAGTCGACCCCGTCGCGCAGGCCCTTGTTGGCAACTGCCGTGACCAGCACGACGGTGTCGGCCATCTTGACGAGGACCGCACCGCCAGCCTGGCGGGCGATTTCACCCGTCTCCAGCGTGACCTGGTGGTTTCCGTACTGAAAAGTCTTGGTTACTTTCGCCACGTTGTACTTCCCCTTTGGGATTAGCGACGGATGCCGAGGCGCTCGATGAGCGTCTTGTAGCGTTCAACGTCCTTGCCCTTGAGGTAGCTCAGGAGACTGCGACGCTGGTTGACCAGGTGGATCAGGCCGCGACGGCCGTGGTGGTCAAGCTTGTGAATCTTGAAATGGGCGGTCAGCAGTTCGATGCGCGCCGACAGCAGGGCGACCTGCACCTCGGGGGAACCGGTATCGGCCGGACCGCGCTTGAAATCTTCGATGATCTTCTGGGTGTCGATGGACATTTGGAGCCTCTTTGATGCGGGAACTGCAGGAACACCGGGGCGCGCTTTGGCGCGCGGTGCACCGCTCGGACCGCCGTGGGTGGAGTGTGGATTCGCCGCCTTCGATCACAACCGCGTGCAGCGGGTTGACCCGAGGGGCGCGAAATTGTAGTTCAGACGGGGGTTTGCCGACAACCGGCGTGTTGCGGGGAGTTTGGCGGCCGAGTCGATTTCGCATCTCTGTCACGTGACTTGCGGGGTTCGACCGCAGCGCAATTCACCTGCACGCTGTGTGGAACTGAATGCACCCGGGGCACGTCGCAGCCCGCGGCGACGGATTTCAGTCTAAGCCACGTTCGATGCCCCATTCGCCCTCTTCCCCTTTCGGAGTTTCTGGCCGCATGTCCACGCGCCCCACTGCCCCACGCCGTTCTCGTTCTGTGTATATCGTCGGTGTCTGCATGCTCATGGGACTGGCGGCTGGCGCCTACGTTTGGATGGGCGACTCGGCCCCCAAACTGAGCTACCGGACGGCCAAGGCCGAGCCCGGCGATCTGCGGGTAACGATCTCGGCCACCGGCGCATTGAAGGCGCTGTCGACGGTGGACATAGGCTCGCAGGTGTCCGGACAGGTGCTTGAGGTGCTGGTCGATTTCAATGATCGGGTCGAGCGCGATCAGATCATCGCCCGACTGGATCCCTCCAACTACGAAGCACGCCTGACCCAGTCGCGGGCCAGCCTGGCCAGCGCCCGCGCCAGCCTGCAGGAAGCCCAGGCCTCGCAGAAGAACGCGGAGGCCGACTACAACCGCAAGCAGGAGCTGGCTGTGCGCCAGCTGGTATCCCGTGCAGACGTGGATCTGGCCATTGCCGCTCGCGAGCAGGCCACCGCCCGGGTCGCTTCCGCGCGCGCCCAAATCCAGCAGGCCGAGGCCAATGTCGCCAACGCCGAACTTGATCTGACCTACACCATCATCCGGTCACCGGTCGATGGCGTGGTGCTCAGCCGTACTGCCGAGCCGGGCCAGACCGTGGCGGCCAGCTTCCAGTCGCCGGTGCTGTTCCAGATTGCCGAAGATCTGAGCCAGATGCAGATTGAGCTCAGCGTCGATGAGAGCGATGTCGGCCAGATCCGTGCGGGCCAGCCGGTTCGGTTTGGCGTCGATGCGTTCTCCGGCCGCGAGTTCAGCGGCGAAGTGCGTCAGGTGCGGCTGTCGGCAACCAACACTCAGAACGTGATCACCTACCCGGTAGTGATCTCGGTCAACAACCCTGACTTGAGCCTGCTGCCGGGCATGACCGCAAGCGCGAACATCGAGGTCAGCGAGCGCCGGGGCGTGCTGCGGGTGCCGAACGCTGCACTGCGTTTCAAGCCCGCCGATGCGCCGATCGCAGCGGCCGGCGGCTTTGGCGCCGCGTTCAATGTCGGCAGCGAGTTGCCGGCACTGGCCGAATCGCTGGGATTGAACGACGCCCAGCGCGCCGCCTTCGAGACCGATGCCGCGGCCGCGCGCGAGCGCGCCGAGCGTATGCGCGAGCAGTTCGCCCAGCGTGCTGCGCAGGGCGGCGCCGGCGGCGGCGTGCCGTCCGGCGCGGTGATGATGGGCGGTGGCAGCGGTGGCCCGAATCCGGCGGCGCTCGCCGCGGCGGTGGGCACGCGAATCAAGGAAGGCTACGCAGACTTCTACGCAAGTCTCGACGCCGCCCAGCAGCAGCAGTTCGACGCAGGGCTGACCGCCCTGCTGAGCGCACGCGCGGTGACCCTGTACGTGCTGGAGGACGGCAAACCGGTCGCGATCAATACGCGCGCCGGCCTGTCCGATTCCAGCCATACCGAGATTGTCGGCAAGGCGCTGAAGCCGGGTGCCGAAATCATCATCGGCAGCGGGGCCGGCGCGTGAGTCCACGTCCACCGGTGATCCATGCCGACAGTCTGCGCAAGGTGTACGCCGAGGGCACGGCAGCCGAAGTGGTCGCTCTGCGCGGCGTCAGCTTCGACATCCGCCACGGCGAGTTCGTTGCGATCATCGGGCCGTCCGGCTCGGGCAAGTCGACCCTGATGAACCTGATTGGCTGCCTGGATTCAACCAGCTCGGGCACCTATGTCTGTGACGGTGTGGATGTGGCCGAACTCGATGCCGCCCAGCGCGCGCGGCTGCGACTGGAAAAAATCGGCTTCGTGTTCCAGGGCTTTCATCTGCTTACCCGCATGAGCGCGCTGGACAACGTCATGTTGCCGCTGACCTATGCCGGCGTGCCGCCACAGGAGCGCCGCGAGCGCGCCCACGGCGCGCTGAGCGAAGTCGGCCTTGGCGAGCGCTCTGGCCATCGACCGAGCGAGCTGTCGGGCGGCCAGCAGCAGCGCGTGGCCATTGCCCGCGCGTTGATCAACCGCCCACCGATCCTGCTCGCCGACGAACCCACCGGCGCGCTCGATTCGAAGACCGGTGAGGACATCCTCAACCTGTTCAAACGGCTGCAGGAAAACGGGCATACGATCGTGCTGATCACGCACGACCCGGAAGTCGCAGCGCGCGCCGACCGCGTGCTGTCCATGCACGATGGTGAGATGAAGGAAGTGCGATGAGCCCGAACCCGCCCAGTACCTTTGCCGCACCCGGCCACGTGCGCGTCCGCGACATCCTCTACATGGCAGTGTTCGCGCTGCGCGGCAACTGGTTGCGCAGCACCTTGACCGCTCTCGGCGTGATCATCGGCATCGCCGCGGTGATCATCATGGTTTCCGTCGGCCAAGGGACCCAGGCCCAGCTCGATGAAACCATCTCGCGACTGGGCTCGAACCGCATCGACGTGATGCCCAACTGGGGCCGCCAGGGCGCCGTGCGCATGGGCGCGGCCAGCGTGTTCTCGCTGACCAGCGACGATGTCGAAGCCATTCGCGAGCGCATCCCGCAGGCGCGCCATGTCAGCGGCATCGTCAGTGGCAGCGTGCAGGTCATCAATGCCGAACAGAACTGGAGCACGCGCTGGCAGGGTGTGGAGCCGGACTACTTCCAGGTCCAGGACTGGACCCTCGCGCTGGGCGATCCGGCCGAGTTCGGCGATTACGCAGGTACCGACACCATCGTCATCCTCGGCCAGAGCGTGCGCGACAAGCTGTTCGGCGAGGAAGATCCGGTCGGCAGCTCCATCCGCGTCGGTCGGGTGTCCTTCACTGTGGTCGGCGTCACCAACGTCAAGGGCCAGAGCGGTTGGGGCGGCGATCAGGACGACGTCATCTTTGTGCCGCTGGACACCGCGCGGCGGCGCTTGATGGGCCAGATGCAGATGCCGCCCGGCACGGTGCAGCAGATCACGGTCGGCGCCGCCAGCGCGGCCGATATGGCCAGCGTCGAGGCCGAGCTCAACGCGCTGCTGAAGGAAACCCACAAGATCCCGCCCGGTGGCGAAGACGATTTCATGGTGCGCAATCTGACCCAACTGGTCAGCGCACGCTCGGAAACCACCCGCCTGATGTCGATGCTGCTCGGCGCCGTCGCCGGCATTTCGCTGATCGTCGGCGGCATCGGCATCATGAACATCATGCTGGTGTCGGTCACCGAACGGATTCGCGAAATCGGCCTGCGCATGGCAGTGGGTGCCGGCCCCAAGGAGATCCAGCGCCAGTTTTTGGCTGAGGCGATGATGATCTCGCTCGGCGGCGGCCTGATCGGCATCGCCATCGGCATCGCCGGCGCCCTGCTGGCCGGCCGCATCGGCGCCCTACCGGTTGAGCTGAATATGGAGGTGATCCTGCTCGCAACCGGTTTCTCAGTCGCCACCGGCCTGTTCTTCGGCTTCTATCCGGCGCGCAAAGCGGCCCAGCTCGATCCGATCGAGGCACTGCGGCATCAGGGTTGAAGACCGGCTGGGCAGTGACGCAGCGGGCATCGTGAGCTGCAAGGGCTCGCGCTCGGCAGCTCCGCAGTGCAGCGGCTCCCCGGCTCAGCCGCGATGGCTCGGGGCTGGGGACTACAGCAGCGGGGCGATGGCGTCAGGGTTGCCGGCCCTGGCCAAACGCTGGCGCAGCCATCTCTTGCACAGACTCATCGCGACGTCAGTGACGGCAAGTCCGGTCGAATCCGCCAAGGCTCGTCACAACGCGCGATCCGGCCTAAGCACCCGCTCAGCGGGCTGAGCAGGACTGCTCGTAGTCGAAGTAGCCACCGAACACTCGCCCCGGTGCGCAGACCACGCATTCGGGATCTACCGGCACCTGCAGCTCACGAAAAACCATGCCGAGCGCATCGACACTGAGCAGGCGTCCGTCAAGCGCACGCCCGATGCCGAGCAGCCACTTCAACGCCTCGGTCGCCTGCAGCATGCCGATGAGGCCCGGCAGTACGCCAAGCACGCCGGCTTCGGCACAGTTGGGCGCCTCCAGCGGCGGCTCAGGAAACAGGCAGCGATAGCACGGCGATTGGCCGCGCCGGAGCCCGGCGGCGAACACGCTGACCTGGCCGCTGAATCGCTCGACCGCGCCGTAGACCAAGGGCAGCCGAAGCTGCACGCAGGCGTCGGAGATGAGATAGCGGGTCGGAAAGTTGTCGCTACCATCGATGACCAGCTCGACGCCATCGAGCAGACGCTCGATGTTGGCGGCGTCGATGCGGCTGGCGCGGGTGTCGAGGTCAAGCGTCGGGTTCAAGGCCAGCAGGCGCTCGCGGGCGGAGTCGACCTTGTAGTCACCCACCGCCGCTTCGGTGTGCAAGACCTGACGCTGCAGATTGCTGCGGTCGACGCGATCGTCGTCGATCAAGCGAATATGGCCCACACCAGCGGCCGCCAAATACAAAGCAACGGGCGAACCCAGGCCACCAGCGCCGATGATCGCCACCCGCGCGCGCTGCAGCCGGCGCTGGCCTTCAAGGCCAACCTGCGGCAGGCGCAGGTGGCGGTCGTAGCGTTCCAGGAAGTCGGCCGGCTCCAACGCCTGCGCCCACGGCAGCGCGTGTACCCGCCACGCGCCGCAGCCACCGCGTATCGAGGCCACCCGTGCATAGCCCAATGCCTGCAGCTGAGTGGCTGCGCGCAGGGAGCGCGCGCCGGCCGCACAAATCAGCAGCAGCTCGCGCTCAGTGTCCGCGTGCTCATGAATGCGCGCCGCGACCTGGCCCAGCGGCAAGGCGATCGCACCGACCGGCAGGCCTGCGGCACGCTCGCTGTTCTCACGAACATCCACCAGAAGTGCGCCCTGCCCTTGCCGTAGCAGCGCTTCCTCCGGATCGAGCTCGATCACCCGATTCACGCGGTGACCGGCTTGGCGTACTGCAGGGCTGCGATCAATGGACGCACCCAGTGTTCGAACTGCAGCTGAAGTTGAGCCGGCTCCGAATCGAGCCAGAGCAAGCGAGCGCGGGAGCTGCGCCAGCCGCGCGGGCCGCCCATTGCCGCCGCTGGCAACCCGATTCCGAGCCGCGGCAGGCACTGCAGCAGCGAAGCTGCAGCCTCTGCAGTGGCGGTGATGAGCACCAGGTCAAAGGAATCGACCGCGTCGCCGAGGGCAGCCTCGATGCGCGCGGGAGTCTGCGGCAGTGCCGGCCAGGCCAGTGACTCGATATCCAGCCCTGAAAGCAGCGCCTGCAGCATCGGCGAGGCGGCATCAAACTGCGCCCCGGGCACCGGCGATGCGCCGGCATGCAGCAAGGCATCGCCGAAGCTGAAAACAGCAACGGTTGGCCGCGGATAGACCTCAACGCGGGCGGCACCCGTGGCTGCAATCGCAGCGATCTGCAGCGCCTGCAGGGGCTCGCCGGTCGCGATTTCCAGAACGCCAGCGCCGGCGTAGACCCGGTTCAACGCACGCGGCAGTGGAACCTGCTCCGTACGCAGCGGCAGGCCGGGAACACTGGCCAGCAGTGCACCTGTGAGCGCATCTGTATTCGGCGAAGACATCGCCACTTCAGCTCTTGCGCTTGACGAACTTGATCAAGCGCTTGCGCTTGGCTTTCTGGCGATCGCTGGGTGCATCGCGCGGCTTGTCCTTGAAGGGGTTCTCACCTTCGCGGAACAGCAGCGCGACCGGTGTGCCGACCAGCTTGAAACGCTTGCGGAAGAAGTTCTCGAGGTAGCGCTTGTAGCTGTCCGGCAGAGTGCGCAGGCGATTGCCATGCACTACGATGGTCGGCGGGTTGTGCCCGGCCATATGCGCGTAGCGGAGCTTCGCCGCATGCCCACCGACCATCGGCGGCTGCGCAGCCTCGAACGCCGCCTCAAGCGCCCGGTTGATCTCGGAGGTGCTGATGATCCGGGTCGCGGACTCATGCGCCTTGTGCACGGCGCGGAACAGTTCACGCAGGCCTGTGCCGTGCTTGGCCGAGATGGTCACGATCTGCGCATAGCTGACAAACGCCAAGCGCCGCTCCAGGTCGGCCTTGCATTGTTCCTTCTGATAGACGCTCAGCCCGTCCCATTTGTTGACCGCCACCACCAGCGAGCGCTGCGCCTGCAGCACATGGCCGAGCACGGTGGCGTCCTGTTCGGTTACGCCTTCACTGGCGTCCAGCATGAACACCACGGTCTCCGATTGCTCGATCGCCTGCAGCGCCTTCAGCACGCTGAACTTCTCGACAGCTTCCTCGACCCGCGCCTTGCGACGAATGCCCGCGGTGTCGATCAGCCTGTACTTCTTGCCGTCACGCTCAAGATCGACGGCAATCGAATCGCGCGTGGTGCCGGCGACCTCTGAGGCGAGCACGCGCTCTTCGCCCGCGATCCGATTCACCAGGGTTGACTTGCCGACGTTCGGACGGCCGACGATGGCCAGCTTCAGGCGATCGCCGGGCGCTTCCAGTGCGGGGTCGAGTGCGCCTTCGACAGCCGCCGGAATGCGCGCGTACAGCGCCTCGATCAGGCCCAACACACCACGCCCGTGCGAGGCCGCCAGCGGCTGAACGTGCTCGATGCCGAAACGCGAGAACTCAGACATGGCCGTGGTTTCGTCCAGCCCGTCGGTCTTGTTCACGGCCAGAATCACAGGTTTGGACTGACGTCGCAGACGGCGCAAGATCTCGCTGTCGTCGGGGGTGATGCCGGCGCGCGCATCGACGATGAACAGCAGCACGTCGGCCTCTTCCACCGCCGCCCAGGACTGCACTTCGGCGCGCTCGCCAAGACTGCCCTCTTCCGAACCAATGCCGCCGGTGTCGACCACCATGAAAGGCCGATCACCGAGACGACAGACGCCGTACTGGCGATCGCGCGTCAGACCGGGCTGATCGGCGACCAGGGCGTCGCGGGTTCGGGTGAGGACATTGAACAGTGTGGACTTGCCGACATTGGGTCGGCCCACGAGGGCGACGAGAGGAAGCACGGTTGAATCCTGGTCTGGCGTGCAGACGCGCGGCACGCCGGGAATGATGAGTGAGCTCCGCTTCGCTGGCAAACCGGCGATCGCAGTGCCTGCCGGCCCGCAGGGCCGGTCTGGCGGAGCCTGTCGCCCTGCAGATGCAGGCGACGCAAGAGAAATCGGTAGAAACGCAGACGCCGGCCAACGGGCCGGCGGACTGCCTTGAAACTGCGGCGGCGCTCTGCGTGAGCGCCACCGCGATCGCTGAGATCAGCGCGCGCGATCAGTGGATCAGAGGACCCGGAACGCGGCCAGATCACCGTCGGTGCTGGCGACGATCAGAAGGTCGTCGACGACGATGGGCGTAGCCCGCAGCGGCTTTTTGCCGACTCGCTCACGCGCCAGCAGTCGACCGTCCTCGGCGCTCATCCAATGCACATAACCCTCGACGTCACCCGCTGCGATGTGGCCGCCGTGCACCGCCGGCGTGGTCAGCCAACGGAATCCAAGGCCGTCCTGCTTCCAGGTGGCTGAGCCGCTGCGGCGATCCAAAGCCCACACATTGCCGCGATCATCAGCCACTACGACGTTCTCGCCCACCAGGGCCAGACCGCCATAGGTGGACATTTCGCGGTTCCAGACTGGCCGCGAGGTTCCCGCGTCAAAAGCGACCACCTGCCCACGGTAGCTGCCAGCAAAAACCTGCCCGTCGCGGAACACCATTTCGCCATCGACATCAACCATGCGGTCGAGATCGGTGCGACCTTCGCCGATCGCCACCGGCTGTTCCCACACCGGCGAGCCCGACTCGATTCTCAGCGCAACCACGTTGCCGTCGTCATACCCCGCAAACACCGCAGAATCGACGATCAAAGGCGGGCTGTTGCCACGCAACGTCAAACTCGGCAGGGCCCGGTCGTACACCCACCGACGTGCACCGTCGGTGGTTCCGAACGCGAACAGTCGACCGTCGTTGGAACGCACCACTGCCAAGCCACGGCCCACCGCAGGCGCGGCGATGACTTCGGAGGAAACTGTCGCACGCCAGCGTTCGGTGCCCGAATCGGGGTTCAACGCGAGCACAATGCCGTCCAGCGTGGTCAGCACAAGGGTGCCTTCACCGAACCCGGGCGCGCCTGCAAAACGCAGATCCTCGAACTCCTGCTCCCACAGCACGCGGCCGCTGGCAGCCTCCAGTGCCGACACCTCGCCCTTGATGTTGGCGAAGTAAAGTCGACCATCACCTGCAACCGGGCGCTGGCGCAGGCCCATGCGGCCTTCGCCCTTGCCCATCGACGTCTTCCAGACCCGCTCGACCGTGATCGAGGGCACCAGCTCGGCCAGCTCGGCCGGTGGCTGCACGTTCTCGCGCTTGCTGCCTGCGGAACCACCGCAACCTGCAATAAGGACGCTGCCGACAAGGATCAGCGCAAGTGCTGCAGCGCGCCCCATGCTCAGGACTCCAACGGCGCGGAAGCGCCCAAGTCAGCCAGCTTCAGCTCGACCAAGCCACGCGCTGGCAGGCCTTCCTGCAGATGGGTCAACGCGTCCTGATAGGCCTCAACAGCTTCGATCGGCTTGCCCTGTGCGCGGAGAATGTCACCGCGCAACTCGCCGGCGAGGCCGGAATAGCTCTTGTCGAGCCCTGACAGCAGCGCCAAGGCCTCGTCCAAGGCACCTTGGGCGTGCTTGATCCGAGCCATCCGCAGCGCCGTCAGATCCTTCAGCAAAACCTCGTCAGTGGCCGCACGCGCGGCTTCCAGCGCAGCAAGCGCGGCATCAAAATCGCCAGCGTCAGACTTGAGCTGCGCCATCTGCAGCTGGGCCAACGCCACATACGGAGAACCCGGGAACTTGTCGTTCAGACCCTTCGCAATCTCGGCGACAGTCTCGGTCTGATCCGATTCGACCGCCTTGCGTACGGCCTCGTACTGCATTGCGGCGTCATGCTTGGCTTGGAGCTGACCGCCCTGATGCCACTGCCAGCCAAAAAATGCCAGAAGGCCGATACCCACTCCGCCCAGCAGCGCGCTTCCGTTGTCGTGCAGCCAGCGGCGAACGCGTTCGCCGCGCTCATGTTCGTCCATCAATTCAATCGACATTCTGGATTCCGTGCGAGTAGTTCGATGTCGGCGGCCTACGTCAGCGCCGCACGTTTCAGTCCGGGGCGTTTCAGCCCGGGACTGGGGAGGTCAACGCGCCGTCCGCGGCGAGTCTAAATCGGGCGACGTTGGCGCGCCTGAACTCGGAGACATCGATTGCCTCGCCATTCAGCCGCAACTCCACGCCATCAGCGTTGCCGAGCGAGACCCGCAGGCCACCGCCAAGCTCCAGCCGCCGCTGCGTACCAGCCCGCAGCAGGGACGATTCAAGCACCCGCCCGGTTGCGTCGTGAATCTCCACCCAACTGTCCGCATTGAGGCGCATTTCAAGCCCCATCATGGCCGCACCTGCAGCTGCATCGGCCGCCGCAACGGGCTCAGGCGGGCCAAGTGGCGCCGGCGCGGGAGCGATCTGACTACGCGCAGGAAACATCGGCGTGAGCGAGGCCATAACCGCAACATCAGGCGGATCGGCCATCGCGGAGCCCGACGAAGTCGACGTGCCTGTCGCCCCAGATTCCAGGTCCTGAGGCGGTGGGACATCCAGCGAGGTCAAGGTTGCCCGCTGGGAAGGCAACTGGTCGGAAGTCGCCAGCCAAATCGAGGGGACCACGATAGCCGCAGTCAAAAAAACATGGCCGAGCTTGCTGGTGTAGCGGCCGACCATGCTCCGGTATCGCGGCACGGTGTGCGTCATCAGTGCCGGGGACTCCGGTTGCACGGCTGGCGAAGCGGCGACGGCGACCAAGGGCAGACCAACGGCGCGGGCATAGGCCGTCAGGTAGCCCTTGGTGAACACCCCCGCACCCAGCTCATCGAGCGCATCGCGCTCGATGCTCTCGATGATGTGCGCGCGCAGCTTGAGCTGCACCGCCAGTTCGGCGACCCCAAGCCCCAGGGCCTCCCGGCGCTGGCGCAATCGCTGGCCGAGACTTTTGCTCTCACAACCCGGCGTGCCGGCAGGCAAGCCGAGTCCCTCGCTCTCTGTGTGTCCGCTCATTGGATCGCTGGCTCCCCCGGGAGCGTCTGTGCGGCGTTGTGGTCAGGAAACTCGGTTCGCAGGCGATCCCGATAGCGTTCAGCTGCTGCCGGGTCCCCCAAGCCGACTTCGATGGCAATGCCCAGCTCAAGCGCATCCGGCGCAGGAGCTGAAATTGCCTCGTGCCTCTGCAGAAAGGCGCGTGCCCGCAGCAACTCGCCCTTGTTCTTCTGCAAGCGTGCCATGTCGAGCAGCACGTCGCCATTGGCCGGGTCAAGCTCAAGCGCGCGGCGCAAGTGCTTCTCAGCCTGCTCGTTCAAACCCGAGTTCAGCGCGCACACTCCCGCATTGCTGTACGCCAGTGCAGGAGTCGGGTAGAAAGGGTCATCGATGGCCTTCATGAAGCGCTGCTCCGCCTCGGCAAAGCGGCCGCCCCGGCACAGGAACTGGCCATAGTTATTGTTGACCGAGCCGTCATTCGGCTTGAGTTCGGTCGCTCGGCTGTAGTGCACCTCGGCACGATCAGGCCGACGAATCTGTTCGTACAGCACAGCGATCACGGTGTGCGCGTCAGTCGAGTAAGGATCCAGCTGAAGCGCTTTGGTTAGCCTTTCCAGCGCGATCTGCAGTTGACCGCGCTGCATGTAAGCGCGCCCCATCTCAACCTGGTTGGCGGCAGCGATCGCGTTTGCCGAATCTGGGTCGCTGCTGCGGCCACCGCCGGTCGTGGCGCAGGCCGCAAGCATCACCACCGACACCGCAATCAGCAAAAATCGATCAGGCCGCAGCATCATCGGCGTTCGCCTCCTCTAGCTTGCGGCGGAAATCCGCCTGGCGTCGGGTTCGATCCATCACCTGTCCCTTGAGCTGGCCGCAGGCGGCATCAATGTCGTCGCCGCGGGTGCGCCGCACCATGGTGAGGATCTGCCCGTCCAGCAGGATCTTCTGGAAGGAACGGATGTCCTCTTCGCTGCTGCGCTCGTAGCGCGTGCCGGCGAAGGGATTGAAGGGAATCAGGTTGACCTTGGCCGCGTCGGCGTACTGCACGACATTGGCGAAGCGGCGCATCAAGCGCACCAGCTCGCGCGCGTGCTCGGGGCGGTCGTTGATGCCACGCATCAGGGTGTATTCGAAGGTGATGGATTCGCGCTTCTTGCGCAGCGCGTAGCGCACGCAGGCATCCATCAGCTCGGCGATCGGGTACTTCTTGTTGAGCGGGACAAGCTCGGTGCGCAGATCGTCGATCGGTGCGTGCAGCGACACCGCCAGCGAGACGTCGGATTCCTCGGCGAGGCGGTCGATCATCGGCACCAGGCCCGCAGTCGACAGGGTCACCCGCTTGTTGGCCAAGCCGAGACCCAAGTCATCACGCATGATCGACATGGCCCGCACCACGTTGTCGAAGTTGAGCAGGGGCTCGCCCATGCCCATCATCACCACATTGGTCAGCTTGCGCTGCTGGTGAGCCTTGTTGCCAAGATGCTTCGACGCCGTCCACACCTGACCGATGATCTCGGCGGTGGACAGATTGCGGTTGAAGCCTTGGGTTGCGGTGCTGCAGAAACTGCAATTGAGCCCGCATCCCACCTGGCTCGACACGCACAGGGTGCCGCGGCCTTTGTCCGGAATGAACACCGCCTCGATCGAGTTCGAGGTATCCATGCCCAGCAGCCACTTGTGGGTACCATCGGTGGAAGCTTTGTCCAATACCACCCGCGGCGGCCGGATCTCGCAGTGTTGCTCCAGCTTCGCACGCAGCACCTTGCCGACATCGGTCATCTGGCTGATGTCGGTGACATGCAAGTGGTACATCCACTTCATGATCTGGTGCGCGCGGAAGCGCTTTTCGCCGAGCGTGTCAGCGAAGAAATGCTCCAGACCCGCGCGATCGAGATCGAACAGGTTGATCAGGCCCGGGGGGGCGACTGCAGAGACGACCGAACCGGCGCTAGTCGATTCGGCGCTGCCCGAATTCGACGTGAGCGTGACCGGACCGATCAGTCTGGACCTGATCGGTGCCTGTTCCGTCGTGCTGCCTGTGGGCGTGGCGGCGACTTCGGTCACGTGCTCTCCATCAATGGGCGGTCGGCTGCGCTCGCTTTCAGCGCGGGCACAGCTCGGTGGCGGCGAAGAAGTACGCGGTTTCGATCGCAGCGTTCTCAAGGCTGTCCGAGCCGTGCACGGCATTGGCGTCGATGCTCTCGGCGAAGTCGGCACGAATGGTGCCCGGCGCTGCGTCCTTCGGGTTGGTGGCGCCCATCAGGTCACGGTTCTTGAGCACCGCGTTGTCGCCTTCCAGCACCTGGATCATCACCGGGCCAGAGATCATGAACTCGACCAGCGCATTGAAGAACGGGCGCGCGCTGTGAACTGCGTAGAAGCCCTCGGCCTCCTTGCGCGACAGGTGCTTCATCTTGGCTGCAACAACTTTCAGACCGGCCTTCTCGAAGCGGCTGTAGATCTCGCCGATCACATTTTTGGCGACCGCGTCAGGCTTGATGATGGAAATGGTGCGCTCGAGCGCCATGGTGAAACTCCGGATGAGGATTGGGAACTTGCGGGCGGCGCCGTGGCCCGGGACGGTTTTCGACCGAAAAACGCGGGCTTACAGCTGATTGGTCAAGTAGTGTAGCCGAAGCTTGTGTCAAAGGCACAATCGTTGGCGCGGGTCTTTCGTTGGGTGGGGAGGGTCGTGATCGCCATCGCATTCGCCCAAGCGATGCGGCGCCCGGACACGTTCGGACATTGACCCCGGTCGCCATCCGCCCTAGTCTCTCAAACGCTTGTTTGAAACCAGCGCTGGGACCTCACGCTTGAGCCTGACCCACTTCTCCACCAAGGAACGCCTGCTGACGGCCGCTGAACAGCTGTTCGCCGAGCACGGCTTTGCGGCGACCTCGTTGCGCCAGCTGACCGGCCACGCCGACGTCAATGTCGCTGCGGTGAACTATCACTTCGGCAGCAAAGAGAACCTGATCACCGAGGTGTTCCGGCGCCGCTTCGACGAGCTCAGCGAGCGCCGCCTGCAGTCCTTGAGTGCTGCGATCGCGAGCGACCCGGATCATCTCGAGGGCATCCTCGCTGCCTTCATCGTACCGGCCATGCAGATCGGCATGGAGGGCGAAGGTGCGGCGTTTGTACGCGTGGTCGCGCGGGCCTATGCCGAGAAGAACGAACGATTGCGCAGGTTCTTGTCCGACAACTACGGCCATGTTCTGCGCGAGTTTGCCCGTGCAATCAGCCGCTGCCTGCCCGATTTGCCGAAGCAGGATCTGTATTGGCGGCTCGATTTCATCGCCGGCGCGCTGACCTACGCCATGGCGGATTTCGGCCTGATCCGACGCCAGCCCGGCATCAGCGAGCAGGCCCACTGCGACCTCGCTGCCGACAACCTGCTGCGCTTCGCAGTCGCCGGCCTCAAGGCGCCGCCGGCAAGCCCAACACTTTCCTGAGTTCCGCTCCCGCTGCATTTACCCCCAGCCCCCAACGAGGATTCTCCATGTCGCAACCCCTCCGCATCCGCAAGGTAGCCGTGCTTGGTGCCGGCGTCATGGGCGCGCAGATCGCCGCCCACCTCGTCAACGCCCAGGTCGAAACCCTGCTGTTCGACCTGCCCTCGAAGGATGGTGACCCCAGCGCCATCGCCAACAAGGCCATCGCGAACCTCGGCAAGCTTTCCCCTGCTCCGCTGGCGCTGCCGCAGCTGGCCGGCGCGCTGGTGCCCGCCAACTACGACCAGCATCTGCCGCTGCTGGCCGATTGCGATCTGATCATCGAGGCGATCGCCGAACGCATCGACTGGAAGAAGGACCTCTACGCCAAGGTCGCCCCGCACGTGGCCGCGCACGCGGTCTTCGCCACCAACACTTCGGGCCTGTCGGTCAACGCACTGTCCGGAGTGCTGCCCGAGCAGCTGCGCCACCG
The DNA here is from genome assembly GCF_044377145.1 of Aquimonas sp. Taxonomy (NCBI): domain Bacteria; kingdom Pseudomonadati; phylum Pseudomonadota; class Gammaproteobacteria; order Lysobacterales; family Lysobacteraceae; genus Aquimonas; species Aquimonas sp. Next base: position 32,122 of record NZ_JBILJQ010000024.1, on the reverse strand, counting down.
CTTCTGCGGCGTGCACTTCTTCAACCCGCCGCGCTATATGCATCTGGCCGAGCTGATTCCGACCGCGCACACCGAGCAGTCCGTACTCGACGGCCTGGAAGGCTTCCTCACCACCACGCTCGGCAAGGGCGTGGTGTTCGCCAAGGACACGCCGAACTTCATCGCCAACCGCGTCGGCACGATGGCGATGATCTCGACCTTCCACCACACCGCACGGCTGGGCCTCGGTCTGGATGTGGTCGACGCGCTGACCGGACCCGGCATTGGTCGTCCGAAGAGCGGCACCTACCGGCTGGCGGACGTGGTCGGTCTGGACACCTTGGGCCACGTGGTCCGCACCTTGACCGAAAGCCTCAAGGACGACCCTTGGCACGCGCACTACGTGGTGCCGGCACCGTTGGCCAAGCTGGTCGAGGCGGGCGCGCTGGGCCAGAAGTCGGGCGCCGGCTTCTACCGCAAGCAGGGCAAGGACATCCTGGTGCTGGACATCGCCAAGGGCGACTACCGCCCCAGCGGCGAGAAGCCGTCCGATGCCGTGCAAGCCATCCTCGCCATCAAGAACCCAGGCGAGAAGCTGGCCGCGCTGCGCGCGAGCGACGACCCGCAGGCGCAGTTCGTGTGGTCGATCCTGTGTGATCTGTTCCACTACAGCGCCTACCACCTGGCCGAGATCTCCAACAGTGCACGCGAGATCGATTTCGCGATGCGCTGGGGTTACGGCTGGAAGCAGGGCCCGTTCGAGACCTGGCAGGCGGCCGGCTGGAAACAGGTCGCCGAATGGATCCGCGAGGACATCGCCGCTGGCAGGACCATGAGCAATGCGCCGCTGCCGGCTTGGGTGTTCGACGGTCGCGATGGCGTGCACGGCAATGAGGGTTCGTATTCGGCCTCGGGCAACAGCCTTAGCCCGCGCTCGAAGCACCCGGTGTATGCGCGCCAATCCTTCCCGGATCCGCTGCTGGGCGAGACCGCCAAGCCGGGCAGGACCATCTTCGAGAATGCCGGCGTGCGGATGTGGGACGGCGGCGACGACGTCGCTGTGCTGAGCTTCCTGACCAAGGGCAGCACCGTCAGCGATGCCGTTCTCGACGGCGTGCAGGAAGCGATCACTCGCGCCGAGCGCGAGCACAAGGGCCTGGTGATCTGGCAGTACAGCGAGCCCTTCTCCTACGGCGCCGACCTCAAGGGCATGGCCGGTTTCGTTCAGGCCGGCAACATCAACGCGCTGGAGGCGATGATCGCCAACTTCCAGGCGACCAGCATGCGCATCAAGTACGCGCTGGTGCCGGTGGTGGCGGCCGTGCGCGGCATGGCGCTGGGCGGCGGCTGCGAGTTCCAGATGCACACCGCACGCACCGTGGCAGCGCTTGAGAGCTATATCGGTCTGGTCGAGGCCGGCGTCGGCCTGCTGCCTGCGGGCGGCGGCCTGAAGGAGCTGGCGGTGCGTGCCGGTCAGGCCGGTGGTGATGTCTTCGACAACCTGAAGAAGGCCTTCGAGATCACCGCCATGGGCAAGACCTCGACCTCGGCGCTGGAAGCCAAGGCCATGGGCTTGCTACGCCAGGACGATATCGTCGTGTTCAACGCCTTCGAACTGCTGCATGTCGCCAAGGCCCAGGTCACCGCACTGTCCGAGAGCGGCTATCGCCCTGCCCTGCCTGCCAAGGTGCCGGTGGCCGGCGACATCGGCATTGCCACGTTCAAGGCCAATCTGGTGAACATGCTGTCCGGCCGCTTCATCAGCGAGCACGACCTCGAAGTGTCGACCCGCATAGCCACCGTGCTCTGCGGCGGTCAAGTCGACCGCGGCAGCGTGGTCGACGAGAACTGGCTGCTCAAGCTGGAGCGCGAGCACTTCTTCGCACTTGCGCAGATGGAAAAGACCCAGGCCCGTATCGGCCACACCCTCACCACCGGAAAGCCGCTGAGGAATTGATTGGAGCCGGGATCCGGGATTGGGGATTCGGGATTCGCGAGAGCAACCTCCGGCAAGCCTGAAGTTGCCGGCAAGCCAGCTCGCAACACGCCCCGCTTGTTGAAGCCCTGAACCCGTAGAAGCCGGGATACAGCAGCGCTCGAGTTAAGCCTCAGCCAAGAGCCCCTCTCCCCTCGTGGGAGAGGGGTTGGGGAGAGGGGGTAAACCTCGCGCCAGTAGCGACCCCACCCACTCTGAATCCCGCATTCCCACTCCAGAATTCCAGCCCTCAGCCAACGCACCGCGATCATCTAACCAAGGATCCAGACCATGTCCCACCGCCAGATCCAGGACGCCTACATCGTCGCCGCCACCCGCACGCCGGTCGGCAAGGCCCCGAAAGGCGTGTTCCGCAACACCCGTCCCGATGACCTGCTCGCCCATGCCCTGCGCCACCTCGTGGCCCAGACCCCCTCGATCGACCTCAACCAGATCGATGACGTCGTCGTCGGCTGCGCGATGCCCGAAGCCGAGCAAGGCATGAACGTCGGCCGCATCGCCACCCTGCTGGCCGGCTTCCCGGTCGGCGTGTCGGCGCAGACCATCAACCGCTTCTGCTCCTCCGGCCTGCAGGCCGTGGCGCTGGCCGCTGATCGTATTCGACTCGGCGAGGCAGATCTGATGATCGGTGCCGGCACCGAAACCATGAGCATGGTGCCGATGATGGGCCACAAGGTCGCCATGAACCCGGCGATCTTCAAGGACGAGAACATCGCCATCGCCTACGGCATGGGCATCACCGCCGAGAACGTCGCGAGCCAGTGGCAGGTCAGCCGCGACGAGCAGGATGCCTTTGCCTACGCCTCGCACCAGAAAGCGATGGCCGCGATTGCATCCGGCGAATTCAGGTCCGAGATCAGCCCCTACGAAGTCATTGCGCGGATGCCCGACCTTGCCGGAAACACGGTGCGCATCAAGAAACTTCTGGTCGAGAACGATGAAGGCCCGCGCGCTGACACCACCATCGAAGTGTTGAGCAAGCTGCGGGCGGTGTTCCGCGCTGGCGGCTCGGTCACCGCCGGCAACAGCTCGCAGATGTCCGACGGCGCCGGCGCAGTCATGCTGGCCTCGGAGAAGGCGATCAAGCAGTACGGCCTGACCCCGCTGGCGCGTTTCGTCGGTTTCGCCGTCGCCGGCGTAAAGCCCGACGTGATGGGCATCGGCCCCAAGGAAGCGATTCCGAAGGTACTGCGCCAGGCGGGCCTCACCGCCGATCAGATGGACTGGATCGAACTCAACGAAGCCTTCGCCGCGCAGGCGCTGGCGGTCATCAAGGATCTCGGCCTCGACCCCAGCAAGATCAATCCGCTCGGCGGCGCAATCGCGCTGGGGCATCCCCTGGGCGCGACCGGAGCGATCCGTACTGCAACGCTGGTGCACGGCCTGAAGCGCCGCCAGCAGAAGTACGGCATGGTCACCATGTGCATTGGCACCGGCATGGGCGCAGCAGGCATCTTCGAGTCGCTGTAACCCCCGCTACGGCGTGCGCAGGCGCGCCGTAGTCGAATTCACAGTACGCCACGCAAACGGCCCGCCGGGTAACCCGGCGGGCCGTTTGCTTTCAGACCCATCTCGGCACCGATCGCGATTCAGACCTCAAGCGCGCAATCGATCCACACCCAGCAGGAGCCAAGCCAAAATCAGGCTCATCCCGCCGTAGGGCGCGAACCGCGTCGGCCAGCCGAACAGCGCAGCACCGATCAGGCTGCCGGCAAACAGCAGCAGACCGACGCACAGCAGCGCCAAGGCACCGCGAGCGAGCCGGTTGTGCGCCGATGGCGCGAGCACCAGTAGCGCCATTCCGTGCAGGAACAGGTACAGCGAGGCCGTCTGCAGCCAGGCCTGGGCCTGACCGCTGACAGCGTGCGATGCGTAGGCGCCAAGCCCTATGGCGAGTGCACAGGCCACTCCGCCGGCCGCAGCGAGCACGCGCATGCCTACTCCCGCAGAGCCCGGCGACACATCTAGGCCTTTGGCTTCAGGTAGGCGTCCATGCTGCGTCGCAGGCTTTCGGCCTTCGACGCAGGCAGCTTGAACACCCATCCATCGACGGTTGCCTGCAACGCGCTGACTTCGGCCTGCAGCTTGTTCAAGCGCTCGGCGCGATCAGCCGCCGCATCGCTGACCGCCAGCGGGGGCTCCGGCGGCTCGACGGCTGTAGTGGCTGGGGCTTCTTCGGCCGCGCCATCCGCGGGCGTCGCACCATCGGTTGCGGCGTTGGCAGGATCCGTCGCAGGCAGTTGCGTCGCCTTGAGCGCGGCTTCATAGGCCATCGCCTCGCGCGCCTGTTCGCCTTCGATGCGCTGGTCCGCAGCGGCCTGATCGAGGCTTACTGCGATTCTGGCCCAGGTCTCGCCCTCAAGCGTCCAAGCCTCGAGATCGAGGTTGATGCCCTCGCGGGTCTCGAAGCTGGCCTTCGTGGTTTCGCTGCCTTCATCGGGCGTGAAGCCTGCGGCGGGCTGCACGTCGTCCAGACGCAAGCCCGACAGGACGCCGGCGGTCGCATCGACCACGAAGGCGCTGGCAAGCTCACGCCCAGCCGGCAGGTAAGCGAGACGGAACTCGCCCTCACCGCCTTCGGTGTTGGCTTGGATCTGCACCTCGTCCCCTTCATCAGGCTGCACCTTGATCGAGGTGATGCGGTTCGCCGCGATATCCAGCAGATCGCGCCGCAACCAGTCGCCCGCAGTCCGCTCGGCGGCCAGATTTCGATCCACCAGCCAGCTCTGCGCCTCACCCTTGAGCCGCACAAAGGTGCCGACTCCGCGACTGTTGTTCTGGCCGAGTATGACTTCGACCGCTGACGCGCCGCTGCCAATCTGCAGCAACACGTTGCTGGCACCTTCTGCATCGATGTCCTGCACACCAAGCACCGGGTAGGAACTCGCGACAGCCGTCTTGGGTTCGATCCGACGCGCCTGGGCCACGTTGAGCAGCAGCTCGCGCAGCTTCGCGATGTCGGCCGGGAAGGCGTGTTTCTCCGGCACGATCCACGTTGAATCAACCCGCTTGAGCGTGATGGTCTCGCCGCCTGCGACCCGCACCACCACGCTGTCCAGCGCGTTCAGTTGAGCTTGCAGCCCTGCTGCCAGTGGGCCTGCGCTGGGGGCTTCCTGAACCGGCTTGCGTGATTGGGACACGAATACGGCGACTGCCATCAGCAGCACCGCTGCGACGCCGAGGCCAATGATCTGTTTCTGGTTCATGCCTGCGACTCCTGACGACGACGGCGCACGCGCGACCACGCAAAGGCAATGGCCAAGACGGTCAGCAGCAGCGGTACGCCGGCGATATTGATGATCTTCAGCTGCGCGCCGAGCCGCGAGATGTCTTCGTCGAGCTCGCGGCGCACATCGCGCAGATCTTTGCGAATGCGCAGCTTCTGGTCCTGGAAGCGCTTGATCGCCGCCTGCTGCTCGACCGACAGCAGCATGCCGCCATCATCGCCGCTGCGCTGCGACTGCAGTTCGGTCAGCTGCCGCTCGGTTTCGGTCAGTTCCGTCTGCAGCTCCTGCTCCTTGGCGCGGAACCGATCATCCGCCTGACGCTTGAGCATCTCGACGCGCGTGAACGGCCGCGATGAGGTGGTGCGAGCGCGCACCCCGATCAGATCGCTGCTACCGACCAGGTTGTCGACCGCATTGACCACCAGATCGCCGTTCTTGGCGAACGCCGTCATCGCCCGCTGGCCGAAGAACTGCTGGACCTGCACCCACATCCGATCGCTGAGCAGATCGGTGTCGCCAAACAGCACGATGCTGACCTGCTCGGCCTCGGCCAGATGCCCTTCGCCCACACGCGCCGGAAAGGCCGACTTCAGCGGGCCTGACAAGCGCCCGGCAAGCACAAAGGCCTCGGTGGTATTCGGCTGGAAGCCGTTGAACAACTCCTTCGGGTCCGGCACGAAGCGGATGCGTTCGGTGCCGACGGTCGCGGCAGACAGCGACGACTGGATCAAGGGCTCCAGCTTGAGCGTACTGTCAGCCTTCATCACGAAATGGCCGGTGCTGGCCAGATTCACTGCGTCCAGCTGCGCGGTGATCACATCGTCCTGGTTCATGTGCGTGCGGCCGATGCCAAGCACCGCCAGATGCCGCTGCGGCGGCTGGTCCGGCTGGGTCTGCAGCTGCAGCGCGTTCTCCGCATCCAGCACCACGCGGGCCGGGTCAAAAGCAACACCCCAGGCATCGAACAAGGTGCCCAAGGTGGAAGACTTGTCGGCCATCATGCTCGCCATGGGATCGGCGCCATCGCCGGCCGATTCGGCCTCGGCGTGCGGATCTACGAAGGCCAGCAAACGGCCACCGCGCAGTACGAACTGGTCGATCGCATACAGGGTGTCGTCCGACAGGCTCTTCGGATGCACCACCATCAGCAGCTCGACGTCATCGTCGATGCGCGTCAGGGTGGTTTCCAGCGCGCGCAGTTCGAACAGACCGGCGAGTTCGTCGTTGACGACCCAGGCAGGCGTCATTCCGCCGCGCGCAGGGTCGAACCCACCAGCCATGTTCAAGCCGCTCAGCACGCCCACCACAGGTTTGGCCGGGCCTGACAAACCGCTGATCAGCTTGGCGATGTCGTACTCGAGAAAGGTCTCCTTGTCCGGCTGGAAGAACGGAATCGCCATCTGGCCGTCGACCGCATTGCTGCCGGCAAGACCGAAGAACAGGGTTTCGGCACCGCCACCCAAGGGCACGGCCTGCAGCCCGAAACCGGTGGCGCGGTCTTCATCCTCGGAGAACGGCTGCGGGTCGATCACTTCCAGACGCAGCTTGCCCGGCGCCACGGCCACCATCTCCTCCAGCAGTTCGCGCACGCGCGCCGCATAGATTCCCCAGCCCGGGTAGTTGCCCGCTACCGAGTCGGAGAAATAGAACTGCAGATTGACCGGTTCCTCGATCTTGTTGATCAGTGCGCGGGTGCCGTCGGACAGGGTGTAGAGCTTGTCCTGGGTCAGGTCCACGCGGGCGCCACGGAACAGCACGCCGGTGAGCATCACCAGGGCGATGAAAAGCACAGCCAGCACCACCAGGGTGGAACCGGTCAGTGCGCGTCGATTGAGAACAGACATGCGTGTGGGCTCCTGGCTTAGTCGGCTTTCTTCAGGTCGATCACCACGGCGCTGGCGGCAAGCCAGAAGCCGATCGTCAACAGGAAGAACAACAGGTCACGCAGGTCGATGACGCCGCGTGAGATGGCTTTGAAATGGGTCAGGAAACTCAGGCTGGCGACGGCATCCACCAGCACCGACGGCAACAGCGCGCGGATGAAATCCAGCACCAGCGGAAAGCCCGCCAGCAGCAACAGGAAGCACACCACTACGGTCAGGATGAAGGCGACCACCTGATTGCGGGTGGCGGCCGACAGGCAGGCGCCAATGGCCAGAAAGCCGCCCGCCATCAGCAGGCTGCCAAGGTAGCTGGTCAGAATCACCCCGTTGTCGGGCTCACCCAGATAGTTGACCGTGATCCACATCGGAAAGGTCAGCACCAGAGCAATGCCGATGAAGGCCCAGGCAGCCAGGAACTTGCCGAGTACCGCCTGCCACATCGTCACCGGCAGGGTCAGCAGCAGCTCGATGCTGCCGGACTTGCGCTCCTCGCTCCACAGCCGCATCGACACCGCCGGCACCAGGAACAGGTACAGCCACGGATGAAAGACGAAGAATCGCTGCAGGTCTGCCTGGCCATGCTCATAGAAGCCCCCGAGGTAGAAGGTCAGCGCGCCGGCCATCGCCAGAAAGATAACGATGAAGACGTAGGCCACCGGCGTAGCGAAGTAACTCGCCAGCTCGCGGCGGGCGATTGCGAGAGTGGGGTTCATGCGTGCGCCTCCTGCTTGCCTGCAGCCGGCAAGGTGATGCTGCGGAACACTTCATCCATGCGGCCGCGCTCAAGCTGCATTTCGGAGACGTCGATCTTCTGCGCAAGCAGGAACGCATTGATCCGATCAAGAATGCGTTCGCCACGACGCGGAAAGGCCGTGATCCGGCCGTCCTGGGGATCGATCTCGACAGCGGACACGCCTTCGATGCGGGCCAGGCCTTCCTTCAACGCGACCGGGTTGGACACGGTCAGCGACACCGCCTGGTGATAGCGCGAGCGCGCCTCAAGCTCGTCAGGCGTGGCATCGGCCAGCAGCTTGCCGCGCGCGATGATGATGGCGCGCGAGCAGACCGCGTGCACTTCTTCAAGGATGTGGGTCGAGATGATGATGATCTTGTCGCGCGCCATCGACTGGATCAGCGCGCGGACTTCGTGCTTCTGATTCGGGTCCAGGCCGTCGGTGGGCTCGTCGAGAATCAAGGCCTGCGGGTCGTGCAGGATCGCCTGGGCCAAGCCAACCCGGCGCTTGAAGCCCTTGGACAGCGTATCGATGGGCTGCTGCAGCACCTTGGCAAGCTGCAGCCGACCGACCACTTCATCGATTCGGCGGATGGTGTCGGCGGTGCTCATGCCGCGCACCTCGGCCACAAAACGCAGGAAGCCCAGCGGGGTCATTTCGCCGTAGCTGGGTGCGCCTTCAGGCAGATAGCCGAGCACGCGCTTGGCGGCGATCGGGTTGTTGGAAACGTCAAAGCCGCAGACGCTGGCGCTGCCCGAAGTCGGAGCAAGAAAGCCGGCAATCATCTTCATGGTGGTGGATTTGCCGGCGCCGTTGGGGCCGAGAAAACCCAGCACCTGACCGGGCTCGACACGGAAACTCACGCTGTCGACCGCGGTGAACTGGCCGTAGCGTTTGCACAACTGTCGTGTTTCGATCATGGATGTCGTCCTGTTGTTGTCATGCGCTGACGCGGCGCGACGCTGGCGGCATCTCCCTGCACTGCGTTGGCTGAGAGTCGGGATGCGACGCTTCGCCCGTGTTCGCCGCGACCCGAATACCACGATGGCGAAAAAAAGTTCCCGGCTCGGCACAGCGGTAAGTGCCGAGTTCGCGTGTCTGGAAACGACAGCGGGCGCGGAGTTGCCCCCGCGCCCGCTGTGATTGCCGGCAGCCGAAGCCGCGGCAGGCTCTAGAGAATCGGCCAGTACACCTTGAAGGTCGAATCTTCCACCGAGGTTTCGCTGATCTCGGTCAGGTATTCCTCGTAGGCGCGGTCAGTCACGGACAAACCGTGCGTTGCCGCGTAGGCACGCAGCATGTCACGGATCAGCGGCAGCGATGCGGGGTGGCCAGCGTAGTCGGTCATCAGCACCGGGCCGCCGTAGGTCACGCCAGAGACCACGGTCTCAGGCAGGTTGAGCCCCTCGAACGCAATCGCCGGCGCTGCAACGGCGGTCGGCACGGATGTCGGGGTGGCGGCGGGCGATGCCACGTCAGCAGCAGGATCGGTTGCGGTCGCTGCGCGGCGACGCACCGGGATGACCACGTCGAAGCTGTACTTCTTGTCCGCGAACTCGACCGTGACCAGACGCGGCGAGCCGTCGGCTTCGAGACCGTTGGATTCGATCACACCGCGCAACAGGGTGATCTTGGCGTCGAGCTCCTCTTCAACCGCCGAGATGTTGCGATCCGCCGTAGTGCTTGCGATCAGGGCAGGCTGCGAGTTCACGGTGGTCTGTTGGACATCGACCATCGGGTTCTCGTAGTTGAAGTTCGGCACGGTCGCGAGCAAACCGGTCAGGTTGGTCAAGCCCAGCTTGATGTCATCACCGACCGTGCGGGTGACATACAGGCCGGCGTAACGACCGAACAGGTTCCAGCCGTAGTCGACGTCGTACTCCCAGTTGATGTCGACGGTCTTGCCACGATCATCGAGGGTGAACACGGCGGTCTTGTTGTAGCCGTAAGCCTCGCTCTCGATGGTGAACTCGATGCGCTCGTTCTGCACGGACTCGCTGATCGTGAACGAGCCGCTGCCGATCTTGGGTTGATCGCTTGCATACAGCAATTTTGCGCCCAGACCGCGAGGCTCGCCCTGCAGGGTGTAACTGATGGCTGGATCATGCATGCGCAGCGGATGCCACTCACCGAACCGCTGAAACCCGTTCAGGAGGTCAAAGACAAGGCGGGCGGGACGGTTGGTTTCGACGCTATGGCGCACGTAGCGATGGCTCGGCAGGAACACGCCAACCAGCACGAACAACAGTGCGACTAGCACCAAGGCGATGACGAATTCAATCAGACGGGTCATTCAGGATCTCCGGGTGTGACCTGCATCCCGACGCCGGCTGCCCGGGCTCCCTCCAGTCGGATGCAAGGCCCGCAAGAATAGCCGAACAACCCCCCAGCGGCCAGCCGCCATTCAGCTCTTGACGCCCGACAAATCCGAGCACGTTTTTTCGCTGCTTCGCAGTTCACACGATCTGAACTCAAGCGATGCAGCAAGCGCGCCCAAACGCGTGGTCTGCCGTCGGATCAAGCATCTCCACGCCCTACCGGCCGACTGCTGTCACTGCACCACTCGCTCCAGCTTCCCGCATAGATGCTGGCACCGGACAAGCCAGCGTGCTCCATTGCCAACAGATTGTGGCAGGCGGTCACGCCCGAGCCACACATCAGCACGACATCGCGGGGCGCGCGCGGCTGGATCAGACGCTCGAACTCGGCATGCAGCACGGCCTCCGGTTTGAACATCCCGTCGGGGCTCAGGTTCTCGATGTAGGGTCGGTTGAGACCACCCGGAATGTGTCCGGCCACAGGATCCAAGGGCTCGACGTCGCCGCGGAATCGCTCGCGGGCACGCGCGTCGATCAAGGTGGTGCTGCCGTTGGCGAGACGCGCGGCGAGCACCGCGGTGCTGACCACTTCGCGCACCGAGAATCGAGCCCGATACTCGCTGGATCGCACCCGTGCAGCGCCCGACTCCATGCGCCCGCCTGCGCGCAGCCACGAATCGAGCCCGCCCTCAAGCACCGCTGCCCGCGTGTGCCCGAGCAAGCGCAGCATCCACCACAGGCGCGCGGCCAGGGCCCCGTCGCGCCCGTCGTAGGCCACCACCTGGTGAGCCGGAGCAATACCCCAGCGCCCGAGCGCCGCGCAGAAGCGATCCGCATCCGGCAAGGGATGACGCCCGCGGCCCTGCTTGCTGAGATCGGACAGGTCGCGCTCGAGGTGGGCGTAGGACGCACCCGCGATATGCCCCAGCGCGTAGGCGCGTTCGCCCGCCGAAGGCTCGCGAAGGTCGAAACGACAATCGACAATCGCGAGCAGCGGCGCATCGAAGGACTCTTTCAGCGTGTCCGCCGATACCAGCGTCGTCCAGTTCATCCGCGTTTCCCCTGTTGGATGATTCAGCCGGTTCAACCCGGTGCTCGGCACCGCTTGCCTGCGCTCTACCCTAACCATGCCACGCCAAGTCGGATGGGAAAGCGATCACGGTGCCCGGTGATGGATCGCGGTGCTTTCAGACAAGCGCTCGCGCAGATTCACCAGCATCGCCGCGGTGGCGCCCCAGATGCGCTGGCCGCCGAACTCAAAGCTCCAGGTCGGACGGCTACGACCGGCCAGTTGAGAGCGCTCGATCGCGACACTGGACGGGTCCATCAGGAAGCGCAGAGGCACTTCGAACACTTCGGCAACTTCTTGCGGATCGGGCATCGATACATGTGCTGCAGCAACCCTGGCGACCACCGGCAGCACCAGAAAGCCGGTGAAGGTTGGCAGCGGATCGATATAGCCCAGCGGACGCACGTGTTGGCGCGCCAGCGCGATCTCTTCCTTTGCCTCGCGCAACGCAGTGTCAAGCAGGCTGGCGTCGGCGGGGTCGAAGCGACCACCCGGGAACGCGACCTGCCCCGGATGATTGCTCAAACCCTCGGTGCGCCGGGTAAGTATCACCTGCGTGCCCTGACCTCGGTCGACCAAGCCGACCAGCACGGCTGCACGACGCAGTCTGGATGCCGGTGGGATCAGATCCAGCAGCTCGGCAGGCACCGGCAGCGGCTTCTGCGGGGGCTGCGCCAGCGGATGCAGGGCAGCCGCGACCCAGGCATCCAAATCGCAGGGCGAGCGTGGCCATTCAGACACGATCGTGCTGATCCTCTCGCTGCGGCAGCACGAATTGCATCAGGTAATCGCGCTGGCTCGGGCTGAAGGCCGACCATGCGGCGATCTCATCACCGGTGCGCCAGCACCCGGTGCACAGGCCATGTTCGCCCAACTCACAGATGCCGATGCATGGGCTCAAGATGGGGACGGAAAGGCTCACGAGCGGCGACTCCCGGCCTCATCAGGAGGCCACAAAAGACGTGGGGGACAACTGCCTGGCAGTGTCCCCCACACGAGTTTCCGGCGGGCGCCGCGAACGGCGCGCCGAATCAGTTCATGCTGACGAGTTTGACGTCGAACACTGCGGCCTGGCCAGGCCCGATCGGCGAGCGCGGGCTGTCGCCATAAGCCATATCGGAGGGCAGAAAGACCTCCCAGCGTGAGCCGACCTTCATCATCGGCAGAATCTCACGCAAGCCGGGCAGCGGCGCCTCGGAGATCTTCATCGACACCGCCTCATTGCCAGTGTAGGTGCTGGCGAACTCCTGACCCGTGGTCAGCGAGCCGCGGAAATGGATCTGCACGGTGCTCTCAGCAGTCGGCTGCGGGCCGGTGCCCTGCTCGATGATGCGGTACTGGATTCCGCTGGCGAGGTTCTGGATGCCCTGCTTGGCGCGATTGGCGGTCAGGAACTGCTCGCTCTTGGCCTTGTTCTCGGCCGACACGCGCTCGAACTCAGCGCGGGCCTGGGTCAGGAGTTGTTCCTGCATTTTCTCGACGGCAGCGCGCATCTCTTCCGGCGGAACGCTCGGATCGCGCTTGGCGAAGCCTTCCTGAACGCCGCTTACGACGGTGGCTACATCAAGGTCCACTCCACGCTCAGCCATTTCACGGCCCAGCTGATAGCCGATGGCATAGCTCAGCTTGCCCTTCTCCGAGGTGGTGTCCTGCGCGTGCGCAGCACCAATGCCCAGCAACGCCACGGACGCAAACAACCAGCGCAACTTCATGCACAACCTCCTCAAAGTGAACCGCCCACCTGATGGGGACGGCGTAAAGCGGGTAAGCATAACCGCGCGCGGTTGGAACCGCCATGGCGCGGCAGAATGCGGTCGCCGAAGCGATTCAGGCGCTTCAATCCTCATCGCCCCAGCGCGGCGCCACAGACCGCACCGAAGGGCTCAAAGTTCGCTGCGGAAGGGCTTGCAGAACCGCGAGGCCATCGCGAGTCGCGGCAACGTCGTGCACCCGCAAAATCCGGGCCCCGCGCTGCGCGGCAAGAACCGCTGCCACGACCGAGCCGACAGTGCGATCCGGCAAACCTCGGCCGGTAATCTCACCAATCATCGCCTTCCGCGAGACCCCCACCAGAAGCGGCGGCAGACTATCAGCCAACTGCGCGAGCCCGCTCATCAGCTGCGCGTTGTGGGCAAGCGTCTTGCCGAAACCGAAGCCCGGGTCAGCCAGGATACGTGCGCGCGGGATACCCGCCAATTCGCAGGTGAACACGCGGTCGGCCAGGAAGCGCTGCACCTCCGCACACACGTCGTCGTAGAGCGGCGCCTGCTGCATCGTGTCCGGCTCGCCCTGCATATGCATGAGACACACCGGCACGCCCAAGTCAGCGGCGGCCGCGAGCGCGCCCTCGCGCCGCAGCGCCCAGACGTCATTGATGAGTCCGGCGCCCGCGGCGACTGCGGCGCGCATCACCTCAGGCTTCGAGGTATCGATCGAGATCGGCACCGCGCTTTCGGCGACCAGACGCTCGATCACCGGCACCACCCGATCCAGCTCCTCCTGGACGCTGACCATGGCCGCGCCCGGGCGGGTTGACTCGCCGCCAACGTCGATGATGTCGGCGCCCTCTTCCACCATCTGCAGCGCGCGGCGCAGTGCTTCATCCAAATCGCCCAAGCGGCCGCCGTCGGAGAAGGAATCCGGAGTCACGTTCAACACGCCCATGATCCGCGGGCGGTCCAGGATCAGGCGACGGCCGGCGCAGTCAAAGCTGTGGCTCAGATCAGATGCATCGAACATTGCGGACCTCGAAGTGGCTGCATGCGGGGCGCACCAGCGCCGCAAAGGCAGACGCCCGCACAAGGCGGGCGTCTGTCGAATCAGTCGTGCCGGAGTCAGGACTGCGTGGCAGGCCCACCCACCGCACCCGCGGCTGGGCCCGAGCTGTCACGCGGTGGTGTCGGGCTGTCGTGCTTGACCCAATCCGCCGGCGGCGGCGGCAGGCGCCCTTCCATGATCGCGTCGATCTGCTTCGCGTCGATGGTTTCGTAGGTGAGCAATGTATCCGCCATCACGTGCAGCTTGTCGAGATTCTCGGTCAGGATCTCGCGGGCACGCTCATAGGCGCGATCGAGAATGCCGCGAATGACTTCATCGATCCGGCGCGCAGTGTCATCGGAAACGTTCTTGTGCTGGGTCACCGAACGGCCCAGAAACACCTCGTCTTCCTGCTCGCCGTAGGCAATCGGACCCAGCTCGGACAGGCCCCATTTGGTCACCATGTTGCGAGCCATCTTGGTGGCGCGTTCGATATCGTTGGAGGCACCGGTGGTGACCTTGTCAGCGCCGAAGATCAGTTCCTCGGCGACACGACCGCCGTACAGCGAAGACAACTGGCTTTCGATGGCCACCCGGTTGTAGCTGTAGCGATCACCTTCCGGCAGGTACATGGTGACGCCCAGTGCTCGACCGCGCGGAATGATCGTGACTTTGTAGACCGGGTCGTGATCCGGCACCACTCGACCGACGATTGCGTGACCCGCCTCGTGGTAGGCGGTCAGCTTCTTCTCTGACTCGCTCATCGCCATCGAGCGCCGCTCAGCGCCCATCATGATCTTGTCGCGGGCCTTGTCGAAGTGGGCCATCTTGACCTCGCGTGCGCTCTCGCGCGCCGCGAACAGGGCAGCTTCGTTGACCAGGTTGGCAAGATCCGCACCGGAGAAGCCGGGCGTGCCGCGGGCCACCACCATCGGGTCGACGTCCGCAGCAGCCGGAACCTTGCGCATGTGCACCTTGAGGATCTGCTCACGCCCACGCACATCGGGCAGCGGCACGACCACCTGACGGTCGAAGCGGCCCGGGCGCAGCAACGCAGGGTCAAGCACGTCAGGACGGTTGGTTGCAGCGATGACAATGATGCCTTCGCTACCCTCGAAGCCGTCCATCTCGACCAGCAGCTGGTTGAGGGTCTGCTCGCGCTCGTCGTGACCGCCGCCAAGCCCGGCGCCGCGGTGGCGACCTACGGCGTCGATCTCGTCGATGAAGATGATGCAGGGCGCGTGCTTCTTGGCCTGCTCGAACATGTCGCGGACGCGGCTGGCACCGACGCCAACGAACATTTCGACGAAATCCGAGCCGGAGATCGAGAAGAACGGCACCTTGGCCTCACCCGCGATGGCTTTCGCCAGCAGGGTCTTGCCGGTACCCGGCGAGCCCACCATCAGCACGCCGCGCGGAATGTGGCCGCCGAGCTTCTGGAACTTGCCCGGGTCGCGCAGAAACTCGACCAGTTCGGAGACTTCTTCCTTGGCCTCATCACAGCCTGCGACGTCCGCGAAAGTGATCTTGACCTGATCCTCGCCCTGCAGCTTGGCGCGCGAGCGCCCGAAGCTCATCGCGCCGCGACCGCCCGAACCGGCCTGGAGCTGTCGCATGAAGAAAATGAAGATTCCGATGAAAATGATGTACGGCAGGATCGTGATCAGCAGCGTCAGCAGGCCCGGCCCGGAGGGCGGCGTGCCTTGGACCTCCACGCCATAGCGGATCATGTCGCTGACGAAGTACTCGGCATCACCCGGATCCTGGGTGGTGAACCGGCCACCGTCCTTGCGCGTCACGTGGATGCTTACGCGGTTCTCGTCGCGAACGGCTTTGGCGATCTGGCCGTCCTGCACCATCTCGATGAAGCGGTTGTAGCTCACCGTTTCGTTGCCGCCGGTACGCGGCGTGAAGCTCTGGAACACCGCCATCAGAACGACAGCGATAACTACCCAGAGCAGGAGATTCTTGGCAAGGTCATTCATTTACTGGCCTCGTTGGCGCCGCCACGTCTTCCCGTGGCGAGCGCGTAGACTTCCGGTGATCGATTGCGGGATGCCTTGGGTTTGCGCACCTGCACTTTCGTGTAGCGACTGCGCAACTCCTTGAGAAAGGCGTCCGAGCCCTGTCCTTGGAACAGCTTGATAAGCAAGTTGCCGCCTGGGCGCAAATGCTGATCGGCGAAGTCGCGGGCGAGTTCGACAAGATGCATGCTGCGCGGTTGGTCGACTGCCGCCATCCCGCTCATATTGGGCGCCATGTCGCTGAGGACAAGGTCCACAAGTTTTCCACCCAAGGCCGATTCCAGCGCCGACAGTGGCTCCGGCTCTCTGAAATCGCCGTGAATGAAGTCAACCCCGGCGATCGGCGGCATGTCGAGAATGTCCAGCGCGATCACCCGCCCGCTGTCGCCAAGCTCACGACGGACCAGCTGCGACCACCCCCCTGGGGCTGCGCCCAGATCGACCACCAGCATGCCGGGCTTCAAGAGCTGATCGCGTTCGATCAACTCCTCGAGCTTGTACACCGCGCGCGAGCGCATGCCTTCGGCCTGCGCTCGCTTCACGAAAGGATCCGCGAAGTGCTCGGCCAACCAGCGGCGGCTGCTGGTGCTGCGGTTGATGGTGGGGGTTTTCAGAGGCGCGATCCTTTGAGAGCCTGGACAGCCGGCCGGCAAGCCAAGGCTGGCGCGCATGATACCCTGTGCGGCCTCACGCAGAAGTTCGACCATGTTCCAGCAGCTCAGCAATACCCAGCAACGCTTCCTGCGCGGTCTGGCCCACGCCCTGAAGCCGGTGATTCTGATCGGCGGCAAAGGTCTGACCGACGCCGTGCTCGCCGAGCTCGACCTTGCACTCGAGCACCACGAGCTGGTGAAGGTGAAGGTGTCGGCCGAAGACCGCGATGCGCGCGACGAGATGGTCGCCGAGATGGTCACCAAGAGTCGGGCCAACCTGGTTCAGCGGATCGGCAACATCGCCACCCTGTACCGCCGCAGTCGCGACCGTCAGCAGATCACTCTGCCGCGCTAAGCGCAGCAGACTTCATCCGACCTATCGCCCATGCCTCTCGCCGAAGAGCGCCCCGAAGGTTTGTACGCCATTCGCTGGGTTGGCGACGGCTGCGTCCGCATCGACGACACCGAATTCCGCTCCAGCCTGCTGGTGATGCCTGATCGCGTCTGGCAGGACTTCCCCGCTCGAGTACCGGGCGATCTCGGCGCCGAACTCATCAGCGAAATGCTGGCGCTGCAGCCGCAGGTGGTGATTCTCGGCACCGGCGCCAGGCAGGTGTTTCCGCCGCCTTCCGTGTTTGCGGGCTTTCTGACCCGCGGTATCGGCCTTGAGGTGATGGACAACGCGGCCGCGGCACGCACCTACAACCTGTTGGCCTTGGAAGGTCGACGGGTGGCGGCGCTCCTGCTGCTGGACCCACCCGAGCCCGGTTGAGCTGGCGCGGCGCAAGCAATCAGCCGCCGGCCTGTTCCAGGCGCGCACGCAAAGCTGGCAGTTCGGTGTTGTTGGGTTCGAGTTCCGCGGCACGTTCAAGCGCCTGACGCGCCGGCGCTGTCTCGCCGCGGCCCAGGCGCTCGGTGGCCAAGCCCACAAAGGCTGCCGCCAGACGCTGCCGCATCGAGGGCAGTGCTGCGTCCGCGGGCGCAACTACCTGCAGCCCTTCGAAGTACCGCAACGCTCGGTTGGGCTGGTTGATCGACATTGCCGAATCGAACCGCTGCCTGGCCTGGCCGGCGAGGCTGTCCATCAATTCGCGCGCACGCGCATTGCCCGGCTCGATTCTCAGCGCCGCACGCAGACTGTCGAATGCGCTCTCGCCCGGCGGCTGCAGCAGGCGCCCATCAATGATCGCGGCCTCGGCCGCGGCGATCAGCGCCGCCACCTTGACCGGGTCAACGCTCTCGCCGCTGGGCAGCCGTTGGTAGCGCGCGCGCGATTCCTCCATGCGTTTGCGTGCCGCGGCGAGACCCTGCGGCGGTGGCGCCAGAAGGGCTGCAGAATCCAGCGCGGATTCGGCAGCAGGGAAGTCGAAATCGGCCATCGCCGCATCGGCACGCCGCAGCAGGTCGGCGCCCATGCGCCGCAGCGCCTCCCGCGCCTCGGCGTGCTCGGGCTCCAAAGCCAACACCGCCGTGAAGGCATCGCGCGCACTGCCGCCAGCCGGCGCAGTGAACTCGCCGCGCGTGATGCGCTGTCGCGCCTGCCTCAACAAGACCTCGACCTGCTCGTCCCGACCCTTGCGGGCTTCGGCCAGCCGGCCCTTGAGCTCAGGCAGCTCCAGGTGGGACGGGTCGATCTGGGTCACCGCAGCAAGCAGACGCTCGGCCTCCACGAACGCGCCAGCCTCGACGTGTGCGCGTGCGCGCTGGATAAGTGGCGCCAGCGCATCGCGCAGGCCGGCTCGCGCCACCGGATTGTTGGGCTCCAGCGCAAGCGCCCGCTGGTACAGCGCCAGCGCGCCAGTATCGGGTTCCTCGATGCGGCCTTCGGACACCGCCAATGCGGCCGCGTCCACCAGAGCAGCGAGCTCGCCCTCAGCGACGTCCCGACTGCCCGGGTTCTGCAGCAGCGATTCGACTTCGGCCAGTTCAGCAGCGCCCACGCCGAGTCCGCGCGCCAGTCCAAGTGCTGCGGTGGCCTCAGCCACGCGCCCATCAGCGGCAGCTGCACGTGCCGACTCCAGATGGCCACGACCAACCCGCCGCAAGCCTTCACGCGCGGCTTCGTGGTCGGGCTCCACAGCCAGAATGGCGTTGTAGAGACTGCGTGCACCGGGGCCGCTACCGTCGTCCTGCAAGCGTCCGGCCGCGAGGGCCTGCTCCGCACGCTGCAGTTGTTCGGTGCGGCTTGATGAAGTCCACAGGGCTCGCAGCCGATCTTCGAAGACATAGCCCGCAAGCAGCACCGCCAGCAGCGCCGCCCCGGCAGCGAACACAAGCTTGCGCGACCGCCGTGCCGTGCTCGATGGACCTGCCGCCGATGTGCGCCGCGCGGGCGGTTCGCGTCGGCGATCGGGCGCTCGTCCGATCGACTCCATCGCCCCCAGCACCGGACCGTGCGCATGCCGCTCGCGGCTACTGGCGGCCGGGACATCCGGCGTGGTCACCACGGTGGGAGTATCGAGCGGCGCCGGCGAACGCCCGCCGCGACCGCGCGGTGGCGCGGGCTCGGGCAGTTCGATCGCCAGACCGCTGAGTCGATCGAGTGCTTCAGCCAGCGCTTGGCCGCTCTCGAAGCGCTGCGCAGGATCTTTGGCCAGCAATCGATCAAACAACGGTTGCAGCACGGCCAGCGATTCCGGCAGTCGCGGCAACGGCGCAGTGATGTGCATGATCCCTACAGCGACCGAATCATCGGCCTGGTAGGGCACCTCACCGCGCACCAACTGATACAGCACCACGCCCAGACTGTAGAGATCGGCACGGCCGTCCAGCGGCAGGCCACGCGCCTGCTCCGGGCTCATGTAGTGCGGCGTACCGATGATCGCGCCGGTGCGGGTCATCCGCATCGAATCGCCCGCGCGGGCGATGCCGAAATCGGTCAGCACCGCGCTGCCGTCCTCACGCAGCAGAATGTTGTCCGGCTTGATATCCCGATGCACCACGCCGCGGCGGTGCGCATAGTCCAGTGCGCTGGCGATCTCGCGCACCACCTTGCGTGCAAAGGCGAAATCGCGGCGCGGCCCACGCCGGGTCAGCACCGGCCCGCCAGGCAGGTGCTCCATCGCCATGTAGTGGTGGTCTTCGTGCCGACCGACGTCGTAAAGGTGGACGACATTCGGGTGGCGCAGGCTGGCGGCGATGCGCGCCTCACGCAGGAAACGCTCGCCGAATTCCTCATCCCCGAGCAGGGTGCCGGACATGATTTTCAACGCGACTTCGCGCTGCACGGATTCCTGCAGAGCCAGATACACGGTCGACATGCCGCCGCGGCCGAGCGGGCGGTCGATTCGGTAGCCAGGAATCTCGATCACGACGGACAAGTAAGGATTCAGCAGAAGGACGCGACAGCATAGCAACTCTGCCACGCCTCGCCCCGCCTGCAGGCTCGGCTTGCAGCACACCGGACTTTGCACCACCCTACGCCGCCCCGCCTGCCGGCGCGCCTTTCTGTAGATGTCCGAAACCCCCGACGACCGCTTCAACGACTACCTCGCCAGCGGGGTCAGCGCCGAGGAACTGCCGGGGCTGGCGCATCTGCTGCGCGGGCGCGACCTGCTGCGGGCGTTCTCCGCCCTGTTTCACGGCAGCGAGGGTGCGGTGTTGGCCCGGCTGCTGGTGCTGCGCACGATCGGTGCGCGTATCGACCCGCCCGACATCAGTCCGGCAGAACTGCGCGAACAGCTGTGTTTTATCGACCCAGTCAAGCTCGACACGATCATCGGCCGCCTGAAGGACCATGAACTGCTGGTCTGGGAGCCCGAGATCCAGCGCTATCGGGTCGGGCCGCTCGGCCGCAAGGCGCTGGCTGCGCTCGCCACCCTGCTGGAATTCAAGGCCTTCGATCAGGACGGGCTCGGCTATCTGACCGCGCAGATCGCCGCCAGCCAGGCAGTGGGCGTGATTCCCGCCGACGAGCTTTCGCACCTGCTGTCGCGCCTGACCGAACTGCGCGACGACTTCGACCGCGCGGTGCTGTCTGGCTCCGAGCACCGTATCCGCGCCGCCGCCGAGCGCCTGGACCAGGTCTGGCAATGGGTCGAGCGCGGCACCGAGGTTGTCCGCAAGATCACCACCGATATCGATCTTGACCTCGACCCCAGCACGCATCGACTTGCACAGGCCGTGGGCCGCGCGCAATCGGCCCTGCTGCGGCAGGCCAGCGTATTCGCGCGCGCGCTGAACCAGATCGACCGCGACCGGATCCATCTCGGCCACTCGGGCCTTTCCTCCTCGGATCTGGTCAGCTGGCTGCGCGAGCAGGACGCCATGCGGCTGATCGAAGTCGCCGATGAGCTGTGGTTGATTCCGTCGCGGCCGGCCTTTATCCAGGACCAGATCGCGCTGGATGTCGCCGAGTTCGAGCTGCTCGACCGCGAGCGCGCGGCCCAGCAGGTCGCCGCCCTGCCCGGCTCCGCGGCCGCACCGCGCACCGCCGAACTGCCGATGGCCACTGAAGACAACAGCCGTCTGTACCGCTGGCGCGACGAGCTGGCCGAGGTGACCACCACGACCGCGCTGTCGACCCTGGTGCCCGCCGAGGACTACGCCAGCAGTGCCTATCGCATGTCCCTGCTCGGCCTGCTCGGCGACCCGGAATCCGCCGCGCTGGATGGCCCCGCGGCCGAACTCGCGCGGCTGGGGCTGCGGGTCAGCTTCAGCAACGACAAGATCGACCTGCACGGGCGTGGCGGCATCCGTCTGATCAGCGCAGGCGACGTGCGGCCGCTGAGCATGGTTGCCGACCCAAGCAGCGATCAGCGCGATGCTGATCGCATGGAGGACTGATGCAAGACCCCGTTGCCACCCTTATCGCGCGCCTGCTGGCGCAGCGCTGGCTGCCGCGCGAGGACGAACTCGCGCGACGCGCCCTGCTCGATGAGCCCTTCCGCGAAGACCTCGACAAGCGCTTGGCCGCCTGCGGCCTGAGCCTGCGCGAGCACCCGTACGCGGCTCACATCGGCCTGGCCCTGCTGCGCGCGCAGGAAAAGCAGGTGTTCGCCCATGACCAGGGCTGGCTGTCGAACCAGCTGCAGCTCGACCGCAATGCGGTCGCCCTGCTGATCGTGCTGTGGGCGCTGATCATCCTGCCCAAGCGCCAGCGCCAGATCGAACGCCAGGACTCGGATTCCGCGTCGGCCCAACAGGGTCAGATGTTTGCCGAAGAGAAGCCCATTCCGGTCCATGCCGGCGTCGCGCCGGTGGTCAGCGAGCGCACCCTGGTGGCCGACTTCGGCGACAAGCTCGGCGGCAAGATGGGCCTGAACGTCAATTTGGGCGTGCTGGCCCGGCACGGCTTCATCCTGCGCCGCGCCGGCGAAATCAGCGAAGGCCCGCTGCTCGATCTCGCCTTCGATTACGAACGCACCAGCCGACGGATTCTTGATGGCGCGCTCGCCGATCTGCTGTCGCCGGCCGCGCGCGCCGAACGCGCGATCCGCGCCGCCGAAGCGCCGTTGCTGGACACGACCGCGCCCGACCAAGACGAGCCGGAGGCCGAACGGGGTCTCGATCTCGACCTGCTCGCCACCGATCCCGAAGGCAACTAGGCCATGTTCGAATTCCGTGAGCTCGAAGTCGTCCACTGGGACTACTGGGAGCGCTTCAGCCTGCCAATGGACGCCCACATCATCACCGTGGTCGGCCCCAATGGCTCGGGCAAGACCACCCTGCTCGATGCGCTGCGCACCCTGCTGACGATCGATTGCGCCGGCAACCGCGACTTCAAGAGCTATCTGCGCCACAACGGCAAGCCCTTCGCCTGGCTGCGCGCGGTGGTCGGCAATACGCCCGGTCCGACCGGCGCGCGGCCGTTCTTTCCGGTGATGGACCCGAAGGCCAGTCTGTTCTGCCGCATTCAGAAAAAAGGCGGCGAGTGGACGCGGCAGTTCGCGATTCTCGGCGGCGAAGTCAGCATCGAAGAGGCCGACCAGCGCGGCGAGTGGATCGGCCTGCGCGAGTACCGCGTGCGGCTCGAAGCGGCCGGCCTGTCGAGCGCGATCCGCCGTGTGCTCACGCTTGAACAGGGTGCCACCGACAAGCTCTGCCAGCTGTCACCGCGCGCCCTGCTCGATCTTGTATTCGATGTGTTCGGTGACAAAGCCACCCTCGACGACTACCAGCGCGCCCGCAATGAGCAGGAGGAAGCCGAGCGCGAAGGCGCCTCGCTCAATCACCAGCTCAATCTGCTCGGCGTCAGCCTGCAGGCGGCGGAAGGGCGCGCACGCGCCCATGCCGAGTGGCAGGCATTGAAGCGTGAACGCCAGGACCTGATGCTCGATGTGCTGCCGCGGGTCGAGCTGGCCGAACAGCTGGCGGTGATCCGCAACGCGCGCCCGCAGCTCGGCGTGCAGCGACGCAAGGCGCGCGAACTGCTGGCGCAGCGCAGCGAGCTGTCGCATCTGATCAGCGATTGCGACCTGGCGGAAGAGCAACTGCGCATCGAGCAACAGACTGCAGACGCGGCACGGCAGGCGGCGATGAAAGCGATGGAGCGCGCTCGCGCGGCACATACGGCAAACACCGTGGTGCTGCAGCAGCGAGATCGCCTGAATGCGCAGCTCGACAGCCAGGATCAGGTCGACGCGCGCGCCCTGGGCGAAGAAGCCCAGGCCGCACGCGCAGAAGCCGGCAAGCTGGCCGGCGAAGAACAGAGCGTTCACCGTGAGCTGGAGGCGCTGAAGGGCAAGCTCGGCGCCTGGCGCAGCGGCCGCCGCTTCGTGCCCGAGTTCGAAAGCCAGTTCCGCGCCGAACTCGACCGCGCCGGCATCGCGCATCGCATGCTGAGTGAAATCGTCGAAGTCACCAACCCGGCCTGGCAGGCCGCGGTGGAGGGCGTGCTGGCCGGCTATCGGCATGTTGTTCTGCTGGAGAACGCCAGCGACCGCGAGGCCGCCTGGGCGATCGGCGAACGGCTCCGCTACAAGCATTTCGTGGTCGCCGACCGCGCACCCGTTGGCAGGGCCACGCCGGGCACCCTGCTCGATGTGGTCGACTTCAGCGCGCTGCCGCCGGAGTGGCTGCCACGCCAGCTCGAGCGCATCCAGCGGGTCGAGGACGTCAAGCTCGGTGCCGGCCTGCCGCGCGAGCAGGAGTGGATCACGCCCGCGGGCTACTACAAGGAGCGTCGCGGCGGTCGCCACCTGGGTGTGGACGACAGCTACTTTGGCACCGCCGCCCGAGAACGCCAGCTGCGCGAAGGCGAGGCGCGCTTCGCCGAGCTCGAGTCGCGTCTGCTGGAGCTGGTCGACCTGCGCCGAACTCTGAGCCAGCGCGTGGCCGAGATCGACGCACAGCTGGCCGGCAGCCAGGCCGGGGCCCAGCTCGCCGCGCGCGCGGAGGAATTCGCCGAGGCCGAGAGCCAGCGCGAAATGCTCGAAGCCGCGGTGCAGCGCGCGGCCGAAACCTTCGCCGCTGGCGAAGCGGCCTACGTCGAAGTGCAGACCCGCCGCCAGCAGAACTCGCGCGAGCGCGACCGTCTGGACGCCGAACTCAAGCAGGAGGAGCGTCAGCGGAGTGAGGCCGAACGCAATCTGATGGGCGCGCGAACCGAGCAGTTGCAGCGGCTGCTTTCCTTCCGCCGCAAGCGCGCGCTGATTCCGTTCGAGAAGCGCAGCACTGCAGCCCTGTCGGAACTGCGCGAGTCCTACGAGACCCCGCAGGCCGTACGGCGCGAGGTCGACCGCCTTGAAGCCCGCCTGCGCGAAGGCCACTGGGAAACCGATGACAATGTGCTCGGCCTGCGCGACAAGCTGGCCGACGACCACCATGCGCTGAAAACCGACCTCGAACGCCGCGCTGCGCACGCCGAGCGCGCACGCCGCAGCACCGATGAAGCCCGCGGCGCCTACCTGAGCGTGCTGCGCGCGACCCTGCGCCAGTACGCACGCAACCTGCGCCACTTGGCCGAGCTTGCCGGCATCGGCGTCGACATGGACCTGCCCGAGTTCGGCCACGACGATCTGGCGCTGGCGCAGTCCGGGCTGACGGTTCGTTTCGAGTTCGACAAGAAGGGCTGGATCGGGCTGGACGATGGCGAGGCGTCGGGCGGCCAGCAGGTGATGAAATCGCTGCTGCTGCTGGTGGCGCTGATGCGCGATGAGCACCGCCCCGGCGGCTTCGTGTTCATCGATGAACCGTTCGCACATCTCGACATCTTCAACATCGACAAGGTCAGCGCCTTCCTCAAAGCCACTCGCGCGCAGTACGTGCTGACCACGCCGGTCACCCACAACATCAACGTATTCCAGCCCTCCGAGCTGACCCTGGTCACCAGCAAGCGCAGGCCAGGCAGCCCCTGGGCGCAGCCGGTCGCGGTGCTGCGACGGGCCGACGACGGTGAGATGGCTGCGTAGCAAAGCCGTTGGATGGCGTGCCGTATCTGCGCCGGGACCCATCGTTCACCCCGTGAGCGCTGGGTTGGCGGCTCGGCAGCGGCGCTCGCAGGTGGCACGACGACATGCTTTCAAGCTGCGGCGACCGCGGCAGAGCGTCTCAGGTACCACTCGGCCACCCACAGATTGGGCAGCCAGCACAGCCAGGCGGCGACCGGATAGGCCTGTTCGAACTCGACACCCAGCAGCCCGGACAGGGCCATCCATACGCGCAGACTGACCGCCGCCAAGCTCAGTGCGTAGTTGCGCAGCATCCAGCGCCGATGATCGACAAAGTCGCCGGCGCGCACTCGAACGAACGCGATCACACCGCTGAGCAGCCATGCGCTGGCCAGGCAGAAGAATCCCAGCCTCGCGGGCACTCCACCTTGTGCAGTCAAGGCCAGCAGCAAGCCGCCACTGCCGCCGATGGCGACTCCGCAGATCAGGTAGACGCGACCCAGCCAACGGTGCAGCGCCGGCCTGCGTCGGCGCAGCCCCGACAGCCAAAGCCAAGGACCGATCAACAGCGCGCAACCCGCGCCAAAGATGTGGCTCAGCAACAGCGCGTAGCGGGCCTCGAATACGGCTGCCATGGCTGGGTCCACGAGCTGTGCGGGCGGCAACCAAGCGTAGGCGATCAAGGTGTAGGCAGCCGTCGCAAGCGCGAGGAGGCTCAGCAGCGCCCACACGACATGCCGGCCACGTGGACTCATCTGGATTTCGGACATGGGCAGCCCTCGAAGATCGAGGCGCCACCCTAGTCGGGGCCGTGGGCAGACGCCTTAGCGCGAGCTTTGGTCGAAGCAATCGCCCGCCTGTTGGGCTGCCGGCCCTAAGGTCTACAGGCCGCCAACCTGAGGTCTTGAATTCCGCTCGTGCGCTCAGATCACGCTCAATTCGAGCGTCTCCACTGCAGCCGGAAGCAGCAACCGCGCCCATCGAGGCCGGCCTCCAGACTCAGGCCGGCTCCGAGTTGTTCTGTCGCGGACTTGACGATCGCCAGCCCCAGGCCAGACCCCGACCCCTGAGCATCTGCACCACGACGGAAGCGCTCGAAGATCCGCTCGCGATCCTGTTCGGAGACGCCGGCACCGTCGTCGCTGACGCATAGTTCAACCGTTCCGTCGCGTAGCGGCGAAAGCTCTACTCGCACGCGCCCTTCCGTCAGCCCGTAGCGCACCGCGTTTCCGACCAGGTTGTTGAGGATCGACTCGAGTGCATCACCTGGCGGGGTCTGAACCAGACTGTCGGGGCCCACGTAGCCAAGTTCGATCTGCTTGCGCGAGGCTTCTTCGGCATGGGCTGCGAGGCTGTCGCGCGCGAGGTCGGCGACGTCCACCGACCGAGGCGTTGCTTCCACGGCGGAATCAAGCCGCGCCAGCGCCAAGAGCTGGTTGACCAGACGCGAGGCGCGGCCGACCCCTTGATGCAGCCGACGCGCGGCCTCCTCGCGATCAGTGCTTGAGCCGGCGTGCAGAAGGGTGTCGACCTGCGCCGACACCAGCCCGATCGGTGTCCGCAATTCGTGCGCCGCGTCCGCCAGGAACTGGCGCTCACGCTGCAGCAGTGCCTGCAAGCGACCCAGCGTCGAGCTCAGTTCATCCACGACCGGCGCCAACTCCGCGTGCACCGCGGGCGTCTGCAAACGACTTAGATCTCCGGGCCGTCGCTCCGCCAACTCGCCCACCAGCCGGCGCAAGGGCGACAGCCCGGTATAGACCGCAAGCCACACCGGCAGCATCAGCGTCGGAATGCCCAGCAACAATGGCAACACCAGCGCTTCGGCACTGAGCATCACGCGGTCGAACTCGCGCTGGCGCAGCTGCAGCGACTGCGTGACCTGGACCCGCCAGCGACGGTCGGCGGTCCAGTCGACGTAGGCGCGCCAGCGAGGCTCCTGCGCGTCATCCTCGTACCAGCCGGGGCCTGCTGCATCGCCCGGCCCGGCCGAGATCGCGGGCAGGTGCGCGCCGATCAGCACGCTGCCCTCCGCATCGCTGATGCGAATTTCGATGAACGGATCCGGATCGTCCACCAGCACGCTCCAGCCAGCGACGATCATCCGCAGTTCGGTCGGGTCTGGATGCGCATGCGCGAGCTCTACGCTGGCCTCGCCCACCCAGCGCAGCTCGTCGTCGAAGTTGCCGCCTTCGGCCAGCATCAGCTGCATGCCCTGCAGATAGATCGAGGCCCACACAACGATGCAGGCAAGCGACAGGGCCAGAAAGGTCCTTCTGGCGATTGATGGCTTCAACATCCGGGCTCAGCCTCCGAGCACATAGCCCACGCCACGCACCGTACGGATGGTGTCCGCACCGAGCTTGCGGCGCAGGTTGTGGACGTGCACCTCGAGCGCATTGAACTCCAAGGGTTCGCCCAGCGGCGCCAGCGAACGCGCCAGACGATGTTTGGGCAACACGCGGCCTGCGTGCCGAGCCAGTTCTGCGACGATCATGAACTCCTTCGGCGACAGCCCGATCACGTCACCGTCGATCTGCACCTCGCGCCGGCCGGTGTCGATCTGCAGCCCGGCAACCGACCACACCTGGCTGCTGTGCCCGCCGACACGACGCGTCACCGCGCGGATACGTGAGGCCAGTTCTGCGGGTTCGACCGGCTTGATCAGATAGTCATCAGCGCCGGCATCCAGCCCCGCCTCCCGCGAATGAAGCGCATCGCGCGCAGTGAGCACGATCACCGGCAGGTCAGAACCGCGAGCGCGCAGCTCCGTCAGCAAATCGAGGCCCTCACCGTCGGGCAAGCCAAGATCCAACAGGACGCAGGCGATCGCCGCGTCTTCGGCCTGCGCCAGATGCGCGCGGGCGTCACGTGCGCAGCGCAGCCACACGCTGCTGAAGCCTCGTCCCTGCAAGGCGCGTTGGATCTCGGCGCCGAGGTCCAGATCGTCTTCCACCAGCAGCAAATGCACTCGCACCTCCTCGATCCGTGCGGCAAATCGGTGTCGGAAAGTTCGTCCATGTCTGGCATGTGCCGGCGGACGCGCTTTCTGCATCGCAAGCAACGATACCGGTCGCCCGTGTCGTGTGCGCACGCGAGCCACCCACAGCTAAGCCAATCCAAAGCGGCCACTGCCTACAGTGCGCGCCCCACCCACTTGGAGCGTCCCGATGCGAAACCGGAAGTCATGCGCGCGGTTGCGCGCCCTCAGCTTTGCGGCACTCGCTGCCCCCGGCCTGGCTTGGGCTGAGGAACCCGCAGAATCACCTTGGGAGGTATCGCTTGGGCTGGGCGCGCTGCATCAACCGACGTATGCGGGCAGCCCCAACCGACGCACCACGGCCGTACCTTTGGGCGGAGCCACCTATCGCCACGAGCGCTTCGGAGAGTTCGCGTTCGATCATCGCGGATTGAGCTGGACGGCCTTCCGCCATGCAGGTTGGCAGTTCGGCGCGGTGCTCGGGGCTGATGGCGGCCGCAAGGACAGCGACCCTTCCGGCCCGGTGGAATTGGGCGATGCGCGACTGGCCGGCATGGGCGAGATCGAAGCCAGTGCCGAGTTCGGCGTGTTCGCCGGTTACGGGCCGCTGACCCTGCAAGTGCAGCGCGGGTTGGGCTCGGACGGTCACAAAGGGTGGCGCGCGGCGCTCGCCGTCGAGCATCCGATCATGCTTTCGCAGCGTGCCGGGCTCTCTCTCGGCGCCAGCGTGCACTGGGCGGATGAGCGCTACCTGCAGAGCTATTTCGGCGTCAACACGGCGCAGGCGGCGGCAACAGACTTCCGGCTCTACACGCCGAAGGCTGGACTGCACGCGGCCGATCTCAGTGTGGGTCTTGAGTACCAACTCAGTGCACGCTGGTCGGTGCAAAGCGCCCTGGTCTGGACCCGGCTGCTCGAACAGGCCGCAGACAGCCCCTTGGTCGAACGCGAAGGGGATGCCAGCGCCGTACTCGGCCTGGTGTATCGCTTCCGCTGAGCGTCCGGGTACGGCTCCGGCGTGCACGCTGGCCACGGACGGCCGCACACGCTCACGCAGTGCGGTTGCCGGATCACGCGTGGCCGGAGTGCAGTTAGACTGCGCGGCGTGTAAGCGCCCGCTGGAGCTGCAGCCATGACCACACGCGTCCGCACCATCCTTGCTCGGCTTGCGCGCGGCGCACTGGCCACCGTGCTCGGCACGGTCGCGGCCGGCCTAAGCATCGCGAGCATCGAGAAGCTGGGACATCTGCTGTACCCCCCTCCCGCCGGATTGAAGCCCGGCGACCTCGACGCCATCGCCGCCCACGTTGCGACCGCGCCAGTCGGATCTCTGCTGTTGGTTCTGTTGGGCTGGCTGTGCGGGGCGTTCCTCGGTGGCCTGCTGGCTGCACGCATCGCGGGCCGACGTCCACGCCTGTACGCGGGCGTGATCGCGGCCCTGGTGCTTCTCGGTGCAATTACCAACTTCGCGATGATTGCTCACCCGGCCTGGTTCATCGCACTGAGCATCGTGGCCTTGCCGCTGGCCGGATTCGCCGCTGCCACACTGGCTGATCCGGTCGGCAGGCGAGGCCTCACCAGTCCGGTCTGAGCGCCCAACCTGTCTGGTTCACGCTGCTTGCTGCGTGTTTCGATCAGTCGCAGCCGATGCAGCGCCTCTTGCAAGACCCAACACAGCCCGAACGATCACCGCCACCCGCACCTCTACAGCACACTGCTTGCCGTCGCCGGCTTTGCAGGGGCACTGCTGTGTGGAGTTGCGCGTCTGCTGTCGCTGTTGGCGCCAACCCAGCTGGAGTCGGCGATACGGCATCCGCTTGCCAGCGAGCTGCGTACACGCGCAAATGCACAGCCGCAGCGCTTGCAGGAGGCTCGCTTGGGCCGGCTGGCCGAGCGAATGCTCAGCCAGAACTCAGCGCGCATCGCCCAGCTCAAGGCCAGCATCTCGACCGGGCTGCTCCAACGCATTGACGCGGTGCTGAACGAAATGCTCAAGCCCGACTGCGAGTGCCGGCAAGGCAGCCGCCGGGTCGGCGCCACCGAGGGCGCCGTGCTTGAGATCGCCGACCTGCAACGGGCCGGCACTCGCTTGACGGCGCTTCTTCAGTCCGAGCACCGCGAGCTCGCCGCCAAGCTGCATCGCGAATTCCGCATCTTCACCGGCGCCGATGCGCGGGTGCTGCTGGCCGTGGGCTTCACCGCGGCGCTGCGCCGGCGTGTCGTGCCGCACCTCTTGCCAAGCGCGCTGTTGATCCTCACCGCCACCCCGGTGGTCGCAGGCTTCTGTCTGTTCGGTCAGGACTGGCTGCGCACCATCGTGTTCGGCGACTACGCGGGCTTCGGCTATGTCATATGGATCGGCGTGGTGTCGCTGCCGCTGCTTGACGTGGTGTTCAATCGCGGCCAGATCGCCACCGCGCTGCTGAATGGCCTTCTCGACGCCGTCGGCAGCACTGCGAGCGTTTGCGACTGTTGAGCAAGCGCGCATCCAGCCAGACGCGTAGCTGTGGCAGGCTGGGCGCTTGCCAACAAGGACCCACCTCGTGAACCCGACCCGCATCGCCCAGCAGCAGCTCGACGCCTACAACGCCCGCGATCTGCAGCGCTTTCTTGAGCTCTATGCGGAGGACGTCGAGGTCTGGCGCATGCCCGCCAGCGAACCCAGCCTGCGCGGACGAGCAGCACTGGGCGAGTTCTACGCCAACGAGCGCTTCAACCTTGAAGGGCTGCATGCCGAGCTGGTCAATCGCATCGCCGTCGGCGACACCGTGATCGACCACGAGCGCGTCAGCGGCATCCGTGATCAGCCCTTCGAGGTCGCCGCGGTGTATCGGATTACCGATGGGCTGATCCGCTGCGTCTGGTTCTACAGCTGAGCGCTACCCGCGCGGACATCGACTGCGGGCGGCGACTCCGCTGGTAGCCAGAACTCACTCCCACGGCCGCGGCAGCGAGGCTCCCGATCGAGCCGAGGGCGCCGCCAAGACAGTCGATCTCGCTTGACAATCCTCCACCCGGCCAGCTTCAGCATCGATACATGCAGGCCAAGCAGCCGTGAGTTGTGCACAGCAAAATCCGCTGCTCTGTCAAGCGACAGTTTTGCGGCTTGCCCGATCCACTCGACATCAAGTTGATTTATCAAGCCATTGAATATCAAGGATTTATCTGGATTGGGCAGTTTTTGCCCAGCCACCAGCAAGCCCTTGATGTACGGGGCTTTGCGCAGCACGGCCCCAAAGCCATGCACACACTTATCCACAGGCCGTGTGGATATCGGCAAGTCGCTGCCGTGTAACGAAGTCGAATTCGACGCCGCGTGCTGGAAGGCGCCGCCCGATGGCTGGAGCGCCCCGCCGCACGGCCTCGTTCGTCCAGGCAAAGACCGCGGTCGGGCCGTCCGAGCCGCGCAGCGAAGTTCTGCCGACGCCTCCATCGTTGATGGTTTCCCCGCGAACCCGGCTTGGACACCTACGCTCGGCACGCCCAACTCAAGCCGCCCCAGCAGCAACCCGAAAACCGGCGCCGCAAGAGTGGAGCAGACCGGCAGCGCTGGCACCGTTCGCTGACCCACAGACTTGCGCAGACCACGCGCTGAGCTTTTCCAGCTGGCCAAGCTGCGCTGCAACGATGCTGACCACACTGAGCGAACGCCCAACTTCACTTTCGCCGCGGCACGGCCGCACCTGCGTATTCCACGCCATGCCGGTCACCCGTTCCAGCGCATGCCGGTCACCAATCCACGGCATGCCGGTCGGGGTGTAGGCGGGTAGCCCGCTACCGTCGGCCTCCCAATGACAGCGGAGGTCGACGGTGGCTCAGACGAGGTTACCCATGCGCAAGATTCTTGAAATGTCAGGCTTCACTTTGAACACGGCGCCAGCGGCCGGGCGATTGCCCAAGCAGTCTGCGTGGCGCTCGCCACCGTGCAGGACTGCCTGCGGCGGTTTGCGGCTTCTGGCCTGAGCTGGCCGGTCGATCTGGACGCGGAGGCGCTGGCAGCGCGGCTGTATCCCCAGGCCGCCAAGCGGTGTGCACCGCCACTGCCGGACTTCGTGGCGATCCAGCAATCGCTGCGGAACGCGTCAACCCCTTTGAGACAGCCTGTTCACCAGATAGCTGTCATTCGTTCTCCTGAGTGGCGGATTCGCTCATGCTTGCGATCTCGTTGCTTC
>NZ_JBILJQ010000147.1:0-4940 GCF_044377145.1 Aquimonas sp. | reverse complement strand
CATCGACGTACTCACCCGACTGCCGACCACGCGCAACCGCGACATCGACAGCTTGCTGCCGATCGAGGGCTGGGCGCCGATCTGCAACTGAGGCTCAGCACGGCGAGTGGGGAAGCGGTAGGTGGCTCGGGCGGACGCATACGGTCGGCCAGCACGCTGCGCGCGGCATCTGCATTGCCGGCACGTCGCCACACCATCGCCTGCTGCAGCAGGGCCAACGCGCGATGGTAGGCATCGCTCGCCTGGGCCTGAGCCAGTCGATACTCGGCCAGTGCACCGGTCTCGCCGCTGACGATCAGTCGGCCCTGAAGCATCTCGCGCTTGGCCGCGGCCCAGTGGTGCCAGAACGCTGCCGGTGCCGCTACAGCGCTGGCACCTGCAGGTGCCGAGGCAGCGTGTGTGCAATCGAGCCAGGTCAGCACGTCGCTGGCGCTGGCGGGTTTGCCGTCGAGCAGCACGCGGATGCGCGCGGCTTCGCCCGTTGCCAGCCAGAACGGCCCGCGATTGCGGCCGGCCAGGGCCAGCATCGCCAGCGGACGATCGCGCTGCACGCCCCAGCCGACCTGCACGCCCCAGCGGGCGAAATCGGCGAAGGCGCGGCTGATCAACATGCGCGGATTGCTGCGTGCCGCGCCGAAGCGTTCGCGCAGCTGCGACTCGCGCAGCCAGCCCGCCGCCTGTGGATCGTGGCCGGCATCGATACACCACAGTCGCAGCAGCAGCCACAGCGACTGCTGCGGCACCGGCTGGCGGTTGAGGCGCGCCGGGGCGCGCAGTTCGATCTCGATCATGGCCACAGCCTAGCAGCGGCAGCGGCGCTGCAGTGACAGCCGTTACACCCGTGACAGCAGCGACGGCAGCCGTGCTGGCGCACCGAGCGGGCGAGGCCGAGGATGCGCCCTCCCCACACACGGAGCACGTACATGCATATCGTTCTGAAAAAGTCCTGTTGGCTGAAGGCTGCACTGATCGCCGTACTGATTGCTGTGGCGCCGGCCGGCGCCATGGCCGGCCCGGACATCGCCGAACGCTTCAGCCGCTACGGCACAGAAGGCGCCTGGTTGATCCAGCCCGAGGGTGCCGCCGCTGAGGTGCTGCACGGCGCGGAGCTGGCGGACCAGGCGCTGTCACCGGCGTCGAGCATCAAGCCGCTGCTGGCGCTGATTGCCCTGCAGACGGGGGCACTCGCGTCGGCCGACACGCTGGTGCCCTGGGATGGACGCGCCTATCGCGGGCGGCCCGAATGGGAGCGCGACATGGCCTTGAACGAGGCGATGCTCAGCTCCAGCGAAAGCTACTTCGGCACGCTTGCGGAGCGCATCGGCCGCGCCACGCTGGCCGAGTGGATCGCCCGGGTCGGCTATGGCAATGGCGTGGTGGGCGAGGAGCCGCGTCGTGCCTGGCACGACGGCGTGCTGTTGATCAGCGCCAACCAGCAGCTGCAGTTCATCGATCGCCTGCGTCGCGATGCGCTGCCGTTCGCGCCGGAACATCTGGCCGTGGTAAAGGCGGCGATGCTGCAGTCATCCACGGGCGGCCCGCGCATTTTCGGCAAGACCGGTACCCATCTTCGGGCTGACCGCAGCGGCAATGGCTGGTGGGTCGGCTGGGTTGAAGGCGATGAGGGCGACACCAGCTTCGCCTTGCTGGTCAAGCTGACCGAACTTGACGCGCGCGAGCGACGTCTGCAGTTCGCCAACGAGCTGCTGCAGGCTTCAGGTGTGCTGCAGCCGGTGAGCCAGCCATAGCATCGTGACCCATCCGTTCGCGTGCTGTTCCGAAGCCTGCTCGCCGCAAACGAGTGGGGCTGGAAAGTAACTCGGCTGAATCGAATCGCCCGGCCGCCGCGAACACGTAGCGGCCGGGCTTTTCCGACAAGCTTCGACGCTGCGAAATCGCCGCGGCTCAATCCGCGCCCAACGCACTCAGCGGCGAGATCCGCGCGGCGCGCCAGGCGGGCAGGGCGCAGGCCAGCAGGGTGACTGCACCGAGCAGGGTCGCGCTCAGCAGCAGGGCTGACGGGCCGACGTCGGGCAGGTCGGCCAGCAAGTGTTCCACCGCACTGGCGAACAGCCAGCTGGCCAGGCCGCCGAGCGCTGCGCCAGTGACCAGCAGCGCGGCCCCGAGTGCGAGAAAGCTGCGCAGGATCTGCTGCGGCTGCGCGCCCAGCGCCATCCGCATGCCGATCTCGCGGCGGCGCAGGGCGACGCTGTAGCTGAGCACGCCGAAGGTGCCGATCCCGGCCAGCAGCAGTGCGGCACCGGCGAACCCTGCAGCCAGCACCGCTGGCGTGCGGCGCGCGACCAGGGTGTCGTCAATTCGCGCCTGCATCGGGCGGATCTGGTCAAGCGCCAGCTGTGGATCGAGTTCGGCCAGCGCCGCACGCACGCTGGGCAGGGCCGCGGCTGTGGCCTGAGCGGTGGCCACGGTCAGAAACACTTCGGCGTGCGGCAGGTGCGAATAGGGCAGGTAGATCGCGCCGTTGCCGCTGCGTTGGCCGAGCTCGGTCTGTTTGACCGCTGCCACCACGCCGACCACGGTAAAGGCCTCCTCGACAGCGCGTGCATCCGGGCCATCGAATACGCGCTGGCCGAGCGCATTGCCATCGGGCCAGTAGAAGCGTGCGAAGTCGGCATCGACCACCGCCACCCGTGCCCCGTCCAGCACGTCGGAACGGTTGAGTGTGCGTCCCTGCTGCAGCGGGATCTGCAGGCTCTCGAAGTAGTCGCCGGCGATGCCGTAGCGGTAGTGCAACAGCGGCGATACGCCCGGCTGCGGGCTGTAGCCGGGCACATGCATCGCCTGCATGTCGTTGTCGCTGCCGCGGCCCCGCACCGGCACATTGGTGCTGAAGCCCACCGCCGTCACGCCGGGCACCGCGGCCAAACGCTCAAGCGTGCGTCCGGCGAAATCCAGTCGCGCTTTCGTATCGGCATAGCGCGTCTGCGGCAGGTCGAGCTGGGCCGCAACTGCGAACTCGGCACGGAAGCCGGGATCGATTTTCAGCGCCGCCTGCAGGCCCAGTCCGAGCGCGGTGGCGCCTGCCAGCAGCACGAAGGCGAGTGCGATCTGCGCGATCGTGAAGCCTTGCCGCAGGCGCTGGGTCAGCCGATCCGCGCTGGCGCCGCGGCTCTGTGACTGCAGCGCACCGCCGACGCTGCGACGCTGGTTCAACCAGGCCACCGGCAGCGCCAGCGCAAGGCTGAGCACCACGGCCAGCCCGATGCTGCCGAGCACGAGTTCCTGGCCCAGAACCGGCGGCGCTGACAGCGCCAGCGCGGCAGCATCGAGCGACTCCAGCAGCTGCAATCCGAGGCTCGCCAGCAGCAGGCCGAGCGCGGTGCCACCGAGGCACAGCAGTCCGGTTTCCAGCATCACCAGTCGCAGCAGGTCGGTACTGCGCGCGCCCAGTGCACGCCGCACGCCCAGCGCCTTGCTGTCGGCGCTGGCACGCACCAGCAGCAGGTTCAACAGGTTGACGCAGCCGATCAGCAGCAGGCCCAACGCACCCGCCTGCAGCAGGAGCAGCACCGGCCGCAGGCTGGCGACGTGATCGGCCTGCAGCGGGGCGATCGTCATGAAGAACCCGGCTTCGCTGACCTCGCGCGCCCACGGATAGCCCACGGCATCGGCGGCCTGGTGTGCCTCCAGCTGGGCCAGCGCCTGCTCAAGGCTCACGCCGGGCCGCAGCCGCGCCAGCATGTCGGCGTGCACTCCGTGCAGCGCGTTCAGCGCGCGGTGTTCGGCCGTCGATACCAGCGGCAGATGCAGATCGGCGGTCGAGGACAGAAAGCGGAACGCCGGCGGCAGCACGCCAACCACGGTGGCGCGCTCGCCGCTGATCTCGATGCTGCGGCCCAGCGCGCTGGCATCGCCGCCCAGTTGTTCACGCCAATAGCGGTCGGAGACGATCACCGTGGGTTCGGCGCCCGGATTCATCTCCGCCTCGCTGAAGCCCCGGCCCAGCGCCAGCCCGACGCCGAGCACGTCGAAGAACTCGGGCGTGATGCGCAGAGTCGGGCGCCGCGCCATGCTGCCGGGCTCGCCGAGAGTTTCGGAGCTGTAGCGGAACGCCGCCACCGATTCGAACGCCGCCAGCCCGCCATTGCGGCGGCTGAAGTAGTCGCGCACCGAGGCCGCGTTGCGCTCCAGCCCGGCCTTGGGATAACTGTTGAACACCGTGACCAGCCGATCGGCCTCCGGGAACGGCAGCGGCCGCAGCAGCACCGCATGCACCACCGCGAAGATCAGCAGATTGGCGCCGACACACACCGCGAGGATCAGCAGTGCGGTGGCGCTGAAGCCGGGCTGGCGGGCGAGTCGGCGCAGGGTCTGGGGCAGAGCATGCATGGGACGTTGGGCCTGTGGTGGCTGCGGCCTCGCGCGCTGCGGGGCTGTACATGCCGAAGAGTGATAGCAAGCAGCGTGCCGCTCGCTTGCGTGAAGCCTAGTCCATTGATGTATAGACAGTTTTCCCGGTCCTCGCGCCGTGGAGATGCAGCCCGGTGAGCTCCAAGTGTCCACGCCCGGACGTTCTGCGTGCGGGTGTGGACACCCGACCACACGCCTCAGCCGCCGTGGGAACGGCCGCGGACAGCCGATCGGGCTGGAGTTCGAAGCGTCCCACGCGCGCCGTACTCGGCAGTGTGCTCTGCGCCCACTCACATCCACGGCATCCATAGACGCGCTTCCCGATCCTCGGACAGCGAAGGATTGGATCCGTCCGCAAGCGGATTCGGAACGCGTCAACCCCTTTGAGACAGCCTGTTCACCAGATAGCTGTCATTCGTTCTCCTGAGTGGCGGATTCGCTCTTGCTTGCGATCTCGTTGCTTCCGAGTTCACTGGGCAGGGTCACGATGGACGTCGGCAGCGGGTTGATGGACACCTTCTCCGGCGGTGCTTTGGCGCGTGGCGCGCCGTGGACGAAGCGCTCGGGGT
>NZ_JBILJQ010000146.1:0-4977 GCF_044377145.1 Aquimonas sp. | reverse complement strand
CGCGCTCAAGGCCAGATCCACACCCGTTGAGCTCGATCTGCCGGAGGTGGTTAGTTAGAAAAAACGTCGCCGAGTGTTGGGAAAGGGTTGACACGTTCCGGGACGAGAGGCCCGGCGGGATTCGAACCCGCGACATTTGGATTAGATGTAGTCCCCTGGGCATTCGCGGAACCGAAAGCGGAGCGTGTGTTGCGGTGCTGAAGTTGAATCGACGTGGCGACAAGGTGGGTGGAGACAGCGCTGCTCTAACCATTGAGCTACAGCTCGCAGGAGCTGGCGGGACTCGAACCCGCAACCGGCGGCGTGACAGGCATGTAGTCCCCGGGGCATTCGCTACCGTCGAACTGGGTGTTGAAGTGAAGCCTCCGAAGAGGTTGTTAATCCCCCGTCTCCCTTGGTGGGGAGACGGGGCTCGTGTTTTTCATGCATCAGCCGACAAGTGGGTGCGAGAGGTTTCGCCGGTATGAGCGGCGCGCCTGGGTCGAACAGGCCAATCCCGATGTACTCCCGCGGGCATTCGGTGGATGCAACCGGTTTCAGGTTCAGAGCGTCTCAGCTTCGATGCGCTCAACCCAGTGCCCCGCGCCGTCCTTGCCGCGGGCGAACTCGGCGATGCGTTCGAACACCGCGTCCGAGAAGCCGCCGATGTTCAGCACGTCGACGCGTTCGGGCAGCTGCGCGTTGGCATAGGGCTGCAGGTCAACGCAGACCAGGCGTGCGGCCGGGTTGCGCTGCTTCAGCTTGTGCCACTGCGCCAGTGCTTCGGTGCCGCCGTACTGATGTGCGTGCAGCCAGCTCTGGTTGTCCGAAAACAGCACGACCAGATCCGGTGGCGCGCGGCGCTTCGCCAGTTGTTCCAGCGGCGCACTGATCGCGGTCCCGCCGCCGATCAGGCCGGCCAGCGATTCCGTGACTGCGCGCAATCCGCCGCGCGGCGCCTGCCAGGGACGAACACGTTCGTCGAACGGCAAGACCTCGGCCTCCGGATTGCGTACCAGCAGCGCCGCCGCAAACAGCGCGGCCACATCAACACAGCGCACTGCCGTCGTGGCGCCGCGACGATGCCCGGTGATCGGCGACACCATCGAGCCCGACACGTCGACTGCGAGCGCCAGTGAGCCTGACAGCGCCGGCACCGCCCGAACCGAATGCTGCAGCGCCTCGCACAGCGCCTGCTGCAGCCGCGGCGGCAGGTCCTGCACGGCGCGCTGTGTAGCCAGCAACTGGTACGGGAACGCGCCGGCGCGCTGCACCTGCTCGCCATCGGCCAGCCGCTTCGCCAACCGGTTCACCAGATGGCTGTCCTCGAACACGCCGTGCCGCTGGAACGTGTTCAAGTTCATCCGCAGGGTGGTCCAGCTGCAGCTCGACGCAATCGCCTTCCAGTGCGCCGGGCTGAGCGCCAGCCCGGTCAGCAGCTGGAACGGCAGCTCGGGCACCGGCTGGCTGGCATCGCGCTTGAAGGCCTCGAAAGCCTGCAGCGCGGGCGGCAAGCGTTCCGGCAGGTAGGGGCGGCCGAGCGCATAGGCGAACAGCGCCTCGCGCTCACGGGTCAGCGGCTTCGGATGCACCATCCGGATCACATCGGCGATCGAGGGCTGCTGGCCCACCATCGCGCGGATGAACTCGGTATCGCTGCAGCCGTTCAACCAGTTCTGCACCAGACGCTTCGGCTGCGAACCGAGGCTGGTCCGCGCGACCCGGCCCGAGCGCAGGATCTGAACAAAGGCGCGCAACATGCGTCCGCTGTCGATCACTCGGCTGAACACCTGCTCCAGCAGCTCGCCGTTGAAACTGGCGAGATAGGCACACAACAGGGCCGGCGTGTCCTTCATGCGGCCGTGGCGGCGGGCATGCAGGGCAGCGCGGGCAACGAAACGGCTGTCGACATCGAAGCAGGCCGCCAGCAGTGCATCCAGCTGGGACTCCGCATCGCTGTAGTAGGTCGAGTTCAGGCAACCGGTCATCGCCAGCTGGGCCAGGCTGTGCTTGGGAGACAGTGCGTAGGCGGGGGCGCCGGCCTGATTCCGCGTGTCGGCCGGCTGCAGCGCGTTGGCGCCGGCGGTGCCGAACAACAGTCGATTGATCATGGCGGAATTCCTTGAACGGGTCCGGCGGGCTGCCGGGTCTGCTTGGGCTATATCAAGGGTCGTGCCAACTTTGATGGATGAGTTTAAGTGATTGAATAAAAAGTACTTTTCGAACTCGACCGGGTCTCGGCTATGCTCGCGCCCTCTCTTCTGAGCTATGAAAATATCCAAATGGATAACGCGCGCACGCCTGCAGCCGGACGCAGACCACTCGTCGTGATTGGTTTCCTTGGGACTTCGCTGGATGCCGGCGGCGGTGCGGGGCGCTGGGAGAAATGGCGGCCCACGGTCAGCCTCGGCATGTTCGAGGACCTCTGGGTCGACCGCATCGAGCTGCTGCTGGATGAGCGTCGCTTTGGCAATCTGCTGAAGCAGGTCAGCGCTGATCTTGCCGCGCAGTCGCCGCACACCGAGGTGGTTTCGCGCGACGTGTATCTGCAGGATCCCTGGGATTTCGAAGCGGTGTATTCGGTCCTGCATGACTTCGTGCGCGCTTATCCGTTCGACCCGGAGCGCGAGGATTATCTGGTCCACATCACCACCGGCACGCATGTGGCGCAGATCTGCTGGTTTCTGCTGACCGAGGCGCGCTTCATGCCGGGCCGACTGCTGCAGACCTCACCGCCGCGCAAGCAGCAGGCGGGCGACCCGGGCAGCTTCAGCATCATCGATCTGGATCTGGCGCGTTACGATCGGATTGCGCGCCGGTTTGCCGATGAGCGGCTGGAGACCGCGCAGTTTCTGAAGAGCGGGATCCAGACCCGCAGCCCGGCGTTCAACCGCATGATCGACCAGATCGAGCGCGTGGCCGTGCGCTCGAAGGCGCCGATCCTTCTGATGGGTCCGACCGGTGCGGGCAAAAGCATGCTGGCGCGCAATCTGTTCGAGCTGAAGCAACAGCGGCACGATCTGGCCGG
Organism: Aquimonas sp.; assembly: GCF_044377145.1. NCBI lineage: Bacteria > Pseudomonadati > Pseudomonadota > Gammaproteobacteria > Lysobacterales > Lysobacteraceae > Aquimonas > Aquimonas sp. The sequence goes on along the minus strand of NZ_JBILJQ010000146.1, from coordinate 1,970 downwards.
GCGATTCGTCGAGGTCAACTGCGCGACCCTGCGTGGCGATGGTGCCGGCAGCGCGCTTTTCGGGCACGTCAAAGGCGCCTATACCGGCGCGCAGAACGAGCGCGTCGGGCATCTCAAGAGTGCCGACGGCGGGCTGCTGTTTCTCGACGAGATCGGTGAGCTGGGCTTGGATGAACAGGCCATGCTGCTGCGCGCGATCGAGGACAAGCGCTTTCTGCCGCTGGGCGGAGATCGTGAGGTCAGCAGCGAGTTCCAACTGCTGGCGGGCACCAATCGCGATCTTGGCGACGCAGTGGCGCAGGGGCGGTTTCGCGAGGATCTGTATGCGCGGCTGAACCTGTGGACCTTCTATCTGCCGGGGCTGAAGGAACGCAGCGAAGACATCGAGCCCAACCTCGATTTCGAACTGGAGCGGCATGCGCGTCTGCAGGGCGAGCGGGTGGGGTTCAACCGTGAGGCGCGGCAGACCTATCTGCGCTTCGCGACCTGTGCGGAGGCGATCTGGCCGGGCAATTTTCGCGACCTCGGCGCCTCGGTGACGCGTATGGCCACGCTCGCGGAGTCGGGTCGCATCACCGTCGAGAACGTTCAGGAAGAGATCGGACGCCTGCGCCGGCTGTGGGCACCGCAGCTGGGCGCGCGTGAGTCGATGCCGGGGCAGGATCTCCTGCAGTCGGTGTTGGGCGAGGCGGTTGCTGAGCTCGATCGCTTCGATCAGGTGCAGCTGGCCGAGGTGCTGCGTGTTTGCGCCGAGTGCCGCAGCTTGAGCGAGGCCGGACGCAGGCTGTTCAGCGCAAGCCGCGAGCGCAAGCGCAGCAGCAATGACGCAGATCGGCTGCGCAAATATCTGGCCCGATTCGATCTCGATTTCGAGGCGGTGCACGCCCGTGCCTAGCAGCCTGTCGGACGTCGGCTTCCCGGGCGGAAGTTCACTTCGTGCGCCCTATGGTCCGGCGACTCTTGATGGAGAGCGTCTGTTCGGCCTGCGCGCGGTACGGAAACGTGCCCGGCGTGCGAACTCAATCCTCAACTTCTGATAGGTGTCGGACTGGGCAGCCCGCACAGCGCGGAAGGGCCGGCGCAGAGGCCGGCCCTTCCGTGTTGCAAGTTGAGCGATCAGTTCCTGTGCGAACACTTGTTGGGGTTGCCGCCCGGGTCACTGCCAAACGCGGCCGTGGTGCAGGCGATGCTGTTGCCGACGCCGACGCCGACGCCGACGAAGCGCAGCACCCAATTGCCCTTGCGTCCGTAGGCCACCCAGCCGGTGCCGCGTGTAACCGCGCAGGTGCCGCCTGCATCGGCGCACTTGCTGAAACCAGCTGGGTAGTCGCCCGTGCCGCTCAGGGGTGGTGGAGTGCCGCCGCTGGAGCTGCTGCTTGACGAACTGCTGGACGAGCTCGAAGCTGTGCGTCTCGCGGAAACCGCAGCGGACTCGGTGACCACCCCGTTGGTCGTGTTCGTCACCCAGTACCAGTACTGGGTGCCGGCCACCGCGGTAGTGTCGCTGTAGCTGCGGATGGTGGAGCCGACAATGCCGATTCGCGTCCGGCCTGCAGGCGTGGCGTCGATGTCGCGATAGACCTCCTGCGATGCCGGGGTCAGGTTCACCGGCGTCCAGGTGAGATTGACCGCGCTGGTCGTACCGCTGGCACTCAGCGTGATTGCTGGCGTGCCGCCGCCTGACGACGAGGACGAACTACTGCTGGAGGAGCTGCTTGAGGAACTGCTGGAGGATCCGCCGGTGCCGCACTGCGGCGCCGTAGTCGCCAGGTTGGAGCCTGCGCCTGCGGTGGCAAACACCAGGCACTTGACCTGCGCAGCCGGTGCGACCGCCAGCGAGTAGCCGCCCTACGCGCCTACACTCCACGAGACAGTGACGCAGCACGTTATCTCTCATTCTAGGGCGGCTTTGTTCGGAGACTCCCATGCCAAAGCCGTTGCGGGTTCGCCCGCCAGAAACATCTTCCGCC
>NZ_JBILJQ010000092.1:0-18532 GCF_044377145.1 Aquimonas sp. | reverse complement strand
AATCATCTTGCGAGGCTCGCGCCGGAGCATGAGCTGCCTCGCGCCGGACAGTAGGGCCTCGTAAAGCGGGGTTCCACCGCTGGCGCGCAGGCCGAAGCGATGCGTGCAGGCGATGAGCGGCTGCTCGAACGTTTTGACCATTCCGTTGCCAGGAAACGCCATGGCTGCGGTTTGAATGCCTCGATGCGATTCGAGCGCTTTGCAAGCGGCGTAGAGCGCGCCGTTGGCGATCTCGATGGGCGCACCGGACATGCTGCTGCTTGTGTCCTCGATCAACATGACCGCAGCGTCGACCTTGCGGACGGTCCCACGGTGTTCGAAGACGCGAGGGTCCTGTACGGCCAGGTTGACCAGATGACGGTTGCTGATCCGATGGCCGCGATCGCGCACCTTGATGGGTGCCCTCGACTTCGCTTCCAGTAGGACGTTTAAGCGTTGCCGCAACGAGGCGCTTACGCGGTCGGCGAGCTCCGAATCAAGCGGCCCGCCGGCTATTGGAACGGTGCCCTGATCGGCGCCGCCGGGCGTAATCGACGCCGCGCCCGTGTATCTGTATGGGCCCGACTTCTCGATGACATCAGACGCCGTTTCGATCTGGCTCAGCACCTGATCACCGCGGTCGCGGAAGCCCTGCGCGCCGTCGCCAGAGATGGCGGCAGCGAGCGCGGCTTTCTGTGCGTCCGAGAGACCCTGCGGTCCCTGTGCGCCCTGCCCTGCCTCGCCGTCCTGCGAGGCATCGCCCTGTGGCCCCTGCTCCGCATCACCCTCGCTGTCCGGTTCGTCACCGCTGCAATCGCCCTGCGGGTCGGTGCCTGACTGGCCATCGTCCTGCGGAGCGTTGTCGTGTTGCGACTCGGGAGGCTGTTGTGCTTTCGCCTCCTCGTCCTTGAGCATCTCCACGATCGCATTGGTCAGATCGACCGCATCCAGCGTCGAGCGCATCGACAGTCCCTGATCCGCAAGAAGCCCCAGCAGACGTGTGCGCACGCCGGCGCCGAGTGTCTCCTCGATGAGCGCCATGCCTTGGTCCGCGATGGGCTGGTACGCCGGCTCATCACGGAGCATGGCGCGTAGCCAAGCGTGCCCAGTTGAGCTGATCAGGTCCGCAGGTGCTTGGCTCGCATCGACCCCTTGGGTGTCGTCGGCGATCAGCTGACAGCTGAGCGCGTCAAGAGTGCGACGTGTGCCGGGGTAGCGGGCGATCAGTTCGCCCTCCTGCCGGGGGTCTTCCAGTGCATTCAGCAGTCCAAAGTGCGCGGCTTCGTCGAACACCGAAAAATCCGTGGCGATCACATGACCAATCTCGTGGTCGAGGTACCCATAGGCGTAGCAGGCGAGCTTCTCAAGCGCATCGTTCTGCTCATCGGACACGGGGATTGGCAGGGTCGGCATATAGATCCGGCGGCCATCCGTCGCGGCGGGATGACCGTCGCTGAAGACCACCTCGACCTGGCGTTGGCGTGCCAGCGCCTGGGCAATGATGGGCAGCGACGCCAAGAGAGTCTTGGCATTGCTCTGTTTTTGCATGGTGTTCTCCTGAAGACCAGCCCCTTCCGGGGCTGGTCTTGGGTGGTGGTCAGATCAGGCCGCCCCACCGAACGGGGGACGGCGCTGCGATTGGCCGTGGGGGGAGCATCGGCTGCGCGAGCAGTACTTGAATCGCGGGGCGCGCGTCCTCCTCGTCCGCCTGCACGGCGAGTTCGGAGCCGCGGGGTGTCGTCGGAGGTGCGACCTCCTCCATCGCTTGCACGGTGGGTTCGGTGTCCTCGTTCACGATCTCAAGCCCGTCGGGGTCGCCGAGCAGGCTGGCCTGAGCCGGTTTGCTGCGGTTGGCGAACAGCTGCTCACCGTGCTCCAGCATTTCTTCCGGAGTGCGCAGCTGGGCGATGAGCCCGGCCAACGTCGCGAAGTCGCCGCCCTTCAGCGTGCCTGTCCGCGGCAGTGCGGCCAACACGGACCGGAAACCGGCCGCACTGGGCGCCACGCGCGGATCGAGCATCGAGAAGCTCACGAGCTTGTCGATGAGCTTCGATATCGGCGTAACCGCCTTATGCGTGCATGTGTCGCGCCCCATGATGTGGGCGTCGTGCACCTTGCAGGCCTCGGTCGCGATGTCAGCCAAAAGCGCCGGCACCGCCTCCGAGACCGCGGCCTTGAAGCGGCCGCCCACATCGTTGGCCGGCGCTTCTGCCCGGAAGTACGCCACCACGAAGCGGCAGCGGGACTTCAACTCGTGGGCCGGCAGACGGTTGCGCGAGATCAGGCTCGACCACGCCGGATTGTCCTCTTCCCATTCGAGATAGGCCCCTTCGAGGTTGGCCGCCAGGTCATCCAGGTATGCGTAGAACTGCACCTCGATGTCTCTGATCTCGGCCTCCAGGGCGGCGAGCTTGGTTTCCGGAACCATTGTTGCGCCGAGGAACGGCGCGCCGATCTTCGTCAGCGCGCGCTCAACCGCCTTGCGGCAATTGAAAAGCGGCGCAAGCCTGGCCGAATTGAGAATCCGCTTTCTGCCATCGCTGACGATCGAGGTTGGCGGCAGACCGCCCTTGACGGCGTCAAGGTCGGTGTCGCGGTCCACGGCCACTGTGCCGGTCGTGATCCGAATGAGGGGTCGAACAAGGACCACGCCCTTCAGGGTAGTTGTGTGCATCGGAAGATCTCCGTGTGAGGGCGTAAGCCCGTGCTGGACGGACGACGCCCCCAGACGGGAGCCCGTCCGGGTAGGTGCCCCATTGATGCCGGGGCGAGGTCATTGCAAAGCCGGGAGGCCTCGCGGTGAAAGCAGGTGGCACCTGGCGCCTCGTATCGAAGCACCACGCGGCACCCCCCTTGGGGATGTCCCTGCCGGCGCGTGAGCGCCGGCAGGGGTTTCCGTTAGATCAGACCGCCCCAGGGTTTGCTGGCAGCTGTCGCCGCCAGTGCCCTGAAGTTGAGCCGTTTGGGCAAGAGACCGAAGTCCGCGAGTCGTTCCGCCTGCTGCTCGGTGATCAGCGAACGCGTCAATGCCACCCATTCCTCCGGTGACATGTCGGGGGTGCCGTCGGACAGTGCCAGTCCTGCGTCCAGCAACTTGGCGACACAGGCCTGTATCACGCGACCGGGCAGGTTCCGGGCCGGAACGACGCCGGTGACGAGGACCTTGCCGCTCTGCCGGATGAACCGGATGGCGCCTTCGCCACAGGGCAGCGTCCAGGTGCGATCGCTGGTTTTGGCCAGGCCGAGCGGAATCAGCCGATTGAGCTTGCTGGGCCAGGCGTCCTCCCACATCTCCGCGGCGATCGTCACCTGATCGACGCGTGCTTTGGGCGTGCTGTTGTCGGGATGCACGTCCATATAGCGTCCGTCATTGCGCTTCTTGGTCGCGGCCTCTTCCGCTTTCTCCATTGCGCCAGCTTTGCCTGAGAAGCGTGTGCTGGATTCTCGGGGTCGATCAGCATCCGCACGACCATAGAGCGTGACGACGCTGAATGCTCCGTCTGAGGCTGTTCGCACCACGACCGCCCAGTCAGCGAACTCGCCAACCGTGGCCGAGTCGCGACGCAGATGCGCCACGACTTCGTCACCGGGCTTGAACCAGGTCATGCCGCCACCCGGTCGATCACTTCCTCCACTGCCTTCCTGGCTGGCGGGGGAAGCCCATTGCCGTAGCAGAGGGCGAACGCATACTTCATGGGGCTGATGTTCTTGTCCACGAGATGCGCAAACGCCCCAACGGCCTCGGTGATGTCGATGACCTCGCGCGTCGAGATGGGCGTGGTCAGCCCGTTCGAACCGCTCCTGTAGGCCTTGCGGAGCAGGTCTGCGATCTCGCACACCTTCTCAGCGACCGTTTCATCCTCATCACTCACCACGCCGGCCTGCCGGAGGATTTCCAGCTCGTCCGCGCGGCTCGGGTAGCCGACCTCGAACTTGTAGAAGCGGCTCATCAACGCGGAGTTCATCGTGGCGACACCGGCGTATTCGCCGCTGAGGTCACCCGAACCGTTCGAGTTGGCCGCGGCCATCACCATGAACCCGGCTGCGGCCTCGATCACTTCGCCTGAGTCGGGGACCACATAGAAGCCCCGATCGACGATGTCGTTGAGACCCGTGAGTTCAGCAGGATCAGCGAGGTCGAGTTCGTTCAGCACCACCGGGAATCCGTCTCGCATGGCGATGCCGAGCGGCCCGTCCACTGGGACGATCGTCATCCCACCGTTGTCGTTGGGAACGAGCGTCTTGCTCTGGACAGCGTCAGCGATTCGGAACTCGCGGTTGCAGGTCAGGCTGGCGATCGGAATACCGAGACGAGCGAAAAATTGCTCGATCACAGTGGTCTTGCCAGCCCCTTTGGGACCCGACAGCCACACGCCGCGGCGCGGCTGATGCGGCTGGCGATTGACCTCGCGCAGCCACGCGAACTGCAGAACGCGGAAGATTTCCTGCGAGAACGCGAAAGGCATGACCCGTCGCAAAAACGGGTGAGCGGAGTTGGTCATGCGTCCGGGCACCTGCACGTCGCCAGGCAGACCGAAAACACTCAAGGGAACGGGAACGTACTGATTCATGGGGCTCTCCTGTTGAAAGCGAGGGCGCACCTTCCCCCCGGCGGGGAGTGGTGCGCCCCGCGTGGGTCTTGTGGTGTTGTGCTAGCCGCAGAGGTAGGCGGCGAGATAAGCCGCGAAGGCCTTCGGGTTCTTTCGCAGCGTGAGCTCAGGGATCTTGCTGCGTAGACGTTCAACCACGATCTCTGCGTCGATGTGCTCACCTGTCGCCTCGTGGAGGTTCAGAGCGAACAACTCGGCCGCGGTCATGACGCCGGTCGGTCCGACACCTTGAGCATCGACCCACGCGGCTACTTCGGCAACCTCGATTGCCGGCGCGTCCGGACTGTTCAAGGTATGAACGGCATCCTCGAAGGCACCGATGACAAGTTTCTGGAACTCCGCCGCAGGCGTGTTCGCAAAATTGTCGTTGCCAGACTTCTCATGCAGCCGGCGCTTGATGCGTGCGCTTGAAATGCGCCAGCGGATGCGCAGCTTTGACTGTGCCACCGGCTGGCCGAGCATGCGGAGGATCATTCTCTCGCGTTCTGCGAGCCGCTCTTTCTCACGCTTTTTCAAGCGCGGCTTCGTCTGCAGCTTGATGCGACCACCGGGCTCTAGATCCGGGAAGAGTGGGGGGAGTTCCATCAGAGCCTCCGCTTGAGGATCAGCGGAGCCGGCGGTGGTGCAATCGCGGCGCAAAGCCGTCTCAGCAACTGAAGGATCTTGGGGTTCATCGGGGTCTCCTTGGTGGACCGGAGACGCACGACGCCCCTTGTGGGGATATCGGCATCCCCGGGGGTTTCGGCCACGAGGGCCTGGTGTGTGCTCCGTCAACGCGGGAGCGACGCGTGCAGCGTGAGCTGCGAAACCCAGCCCCAAGGAGGTGGGGACGTGGCAAGGCTGCCCCATCGGTTCGGGTGCAGCAAGGGGTTGACACTCATCTGTGTCGGGCCGGCTTTCCAAAGCGCTCTGTTGGCCAAGAGCGTTGGGGAAAGCCGGCGCGCCAGAAAGGCGCGCCGGTGTAGTGCTACTTGTCCGAGCTGGGTGTTGCGGCCGACATGACCGCGAAGTTCATCGTGTCGTTGAGGTAGATCACGAGAGGTCCTGATGTCTTCAGGATCTCGCAGACCTCAGTTTCCAAGCCCGCGTCCCAGAGGGCTTGGCGGAGGGTCTCTTCGGGTGCGGTGCTCCCTGTCAAACGCCTCACCGCGCGCTTGAAGGTCGCTGCGTCTTCATCAAAGACGTGTTCGTCGTGTCGATCGTCATCCCGATAGTCGTTGAGCTGCAGCAGGACGTAGTGATTCGTATCGCCCGTCACCAGGATGCTGTCAGCGCATGCAAGTCCTGCAGACGTGGGCATTTCCATGCGGCCGAGCGGACCGTTGATGCCGATGGCCGACACACGGACCAGCGTTGCGTAGGACCACACCCCTGAGTAGTGCAAGCGAGGTGCCTCCGGACCGGGTTCCTCCACTTTCACATGGAAGTCTTCGAACTCGACGCTGCGCGTGTAAACCCAGTGATCTGGGTGGAGATTGACCGCCAGCACGGGGATTCGGGCCTGCCAGGCGTAGCACATGCCCGCCCAGTCAGTCTCGTCGCCGCTTGAATCGAGGTCGCGGAGCACGATCGGTCCAACCTGCTCGCCCGACACCGGAGCCGGGCTCATCTCAATCAGCGGATCGTCATCGTCATACCTCGACTGCCGCGGCAGGTCATCGAACAGGTGCAACCAGGACCCCGGAAGCCAGTCGATATCGTTCAGCAGATCGATGCAGCCCCAAGTGCGACAGTGGTCTGCGTGGGCGGCCACGAAGTCGCGGCCGTGCATGCCCGCCTTGAGAGCGTTGAGCTGGTCTCGGGCAGCCTTTGCCGTTGCGGCCATAACGGCGCGCTCGGCACGTGCCGCATCGATCAGCTCGGTACGGTCTGGCATGCGGCCGAACCATTTCCGGGGATCGAGGTGGATGATCGTCGGGGCATTCCGCGTCCACCCACTGTCGAAGCGCATACCCTGCAGATAGACCACGGGCAGCCTGTTGCCGAGGGCGATCCGTAGCTTGCCCTCAGGCGTGTCGACCCAGGTCGTCTCATCTATGATCGCGTGCGGGCGAGCCCATTCGATTCCGTTGAACGAAACCGGGATGCTGAACCCCTCCAGACGTTTCTGGATGGCCTCGATTTCGCTCGGGCCAATAGATGCTTTGAGGCCTCGTAGGGAGATGCGCGCCCCGGTGGCCCGCCCGCCAGGCTTCAGCTCGACGGGCTTCAAGGCCAACAGGTCTTCAGTGCTTGCCCGGAACTGAAAATTGAGGCTCTCCACCTCGACCTCTTCGGCCGCGAAGAGCGCTGAGATCCAGCCGATGCCATAGGGGCTGTTCTCAGCGGTCACCGCTTCGTCCCAGCCGGACTCTGCGATCGCGAGGAGCTTCGAGGGATCCGCAATGCCGATGCCATCGTCCTCGACCGTCAGCACGCGGGTCGCCGGGTCATGGATCAGGGAGACCTGGCTCGCGCCGGCGCGTGCAGCGTTTTGCACCAGCTCGAAGACCACGGTGTAGGAATGGGTGAACGTGCGGGACAGAGCCTTCAGTAGGCTCTCTGTGTTGCTGGTGACCTGGATGCTGCGTACTGCGCTCATTGCGTTTCCTTGCTCTGAAAGGGCGAAACGCAGTACCCCCATCGGGGCGATGCGCCCCGTCTGGGTGGAGGACCAACGGTCCTGTGTGTGCTCGATCAATGCCCGAGCGAGGCCTGCTGCGAAAACCACGAAAACTCAAGCCGCTGCTTCAGCGGACTCAGGTCTCTTGGCTTGCCCGAAGTAGCTGCCGACCTCCGGCAAACGCCGCACCCAGTCGAGTGCGAGTTCGGCCACACGAATCGCGCCTTCGGCGTCTCCTTTCCAGACCCAAGCTTCTGTCCTTGGAAGGCTGATCTCCGTGCGAGCCAAACCGACAGCCTGCAGCGTGATGACCGTTTCGCCGTAGTCCGCGGAGCGGGCTGGCTCGATCACGATGCTGGCGCAGTGGGTCGGACACGAGATGTGTAGCTTCTGGTCGATAATGGCGAGGCGCATGTTTTGGACCGTAGCAAGTCGCACTGCGACCGAGTAGGCGTTGACAGAGGGAGAATCTCCCTTCTGCCAACGCCGTCTCGTTTACGCCGCTACCGGCGATTCACATGCCTGCAGCGCTTCAGCAGGAACGTACCGCGCCTTGGAGAAGTCCACGTCGGTGTAGTCCCCAGCGGTGCAGGCCCGGGCCATGGAGCACATGGCGCATGGGGATTCAAAGGCCATCCGCGGGCTCTTCGTGAACCGTTGCGCTCGGATGTCTTCGGCGATCCAGAGGATCTTCTGCAGGTACTCCCTCACCTGCTGTTCGGATCGGCGTGCCGTGAGCACCAAGGGTTCCACTGTGGGGCCCTGTCCAGTCCGCTTGGGCACCTGTCGCTTGATCATCTCGATCAGGCCGAGGCGCTCGGGCTTGGGCAGTCCCCATTGCTCGGCGGCGATGTCCATCGCCACCTGGTAGGCAGTCAGCTGCTCGTTGAGCACCAGGGCCGTCTCCGGATAGGGCTGCGCTGCGGTCTTGCTGTCGACTACTGCGAAATCGCCCTCGCGCGTGAACACCCCGAGGTCGATACGGCCGCGGACGATCACGTTGCCTGGCAACGCGAAGGCCACTTCGCGCTGCATGAGCGGTTCTCCGGTGGCATCGCAGGCCACGGTCAGCCCCATCGCCTGCCACGCATCCGGCCAGCGCTTCATGAGCTCGATGCCCATCGCCAGCATGGACTCCTCGGACCACTTCGCTCCGTAGTCGACCGGGCCTTCGTCGGCCTTCTGCAAGAAGGCGGCGATGAACACCTCAGCAGGGTCCACCTCCCTGCCCTGCAGCAGTCCGCGAAGATGAGCATCGACGGCTTCGTCGATGGCACCGCCGAAGATCAGCGCGTTCCCGGTAGCGGCTTCCCGCCACCGGTAGACGTACTTCAGGAGATAACTCCAGCGGCAGCGCTCCCAGTCGGCAATTCTTGACGGGGAAAGGTAGAGCGGCTCGACCCTCATGCCGCACCTGCCTTGGCGCTCTTCGCCTTTCGAGCCTGTTCGCCCACGTTGGCCGCGAAAGCCATGAGTTCCGCGTTGCTTTTGAAGTTCTCGACCTGGAACTCGCTCCCAGCACGCGCAGCAGCTTGCTGCGCGCGACTGATTGCAACGGCAGAAAGACCGTTGGGCACCGTTGCTTTCGGCGATGTGGTTGGGTGACTCAGGGTTGGCACGTGTACTGCCGTCGGCGACTCTCCCAGGACTACCTCCGTCACGACCACTGGATCGTTGACAGTGGTGTCGGTGGGCCGGTGGAAATCCGCGTGTGCGACCTGAATCTCGGCCGCCGCGACGGGCACCACCGCCAATCGTGGAGAGCGGGCGGCAGCGCCACCGTTGGCCCCACTGGGCAGTACGGTCACCTTGGCACCCATCAGCTCAGCTGCGCCCGGTGTGAACAGTCGGGCATCGAAGGCCGCTGGCAGGCCGAGGCTCTCGAAAAGCCGCGAGCGGGCATTGTTTTCGCCCATCTCATAGGCCTTTCGTGCGCCGATCTCGATCAGGCTGCTGGCATCTGCCACGACGCGACCAGTAGGGTCTCTGAGTGTGGCGGTGATCAGCATTGCCGGAAACAGCATGGGTTGATCGCCGCTGCGGTATGCCAGGCCGAAGTCGTCGTAGGCCGGCACCTTTTCAGCCAAGTGTTCGCGAACGGTCGTGAGTGACCATCCGACCTCGGCCGGGAAGAGCGAACGGAACAGCGGATATCGCTCGGAAATGGGCCAGAGCAGCGCCTTGCCATCATCGGTTTGCACCAATGCGTGCAGGCAAACAACCGTGCCCGCGAACGGGCCGGCGGGAAGCACGTAGTTCATGGGGATTCTCCTTCCTGGGCATTCCGTGCATGCCAGGAATTGCGTTTGCGCCCGGAACGGCGGGCGTTGTGAGTGGGCTGTTAGCCGAAGTCCATGTCCCGCGGGGCGGGACCCAGGTGTGCCTGAGCGAGCGCTTGCGGTGCCGGGGTGGGCGCCGGGGTGGGTGTGGGTGTGGGGGTCGGCAAGGGGTGTGCCGTGGGCGTTGCTGCTGCAGACGCAGGACGGTTGTCCTCCCGATCTACCGGTGGGCTCACGATCTGCAGACTGTCGCAGCGAACCAGGGTTCGATTCCGCTTGACGCCATCGGAGCCGACATAGTCGTCGTGACGGGTCTCGCCAACCACGTACACCAGAGCGCCTTTGACAGCCTTGTCGCGCAGGAAGTCACAGTAAGCCTCGAACGTGGTGTAGAGCTCCACGTCGTGCCAGGTGGTTTCCTCTCGCTTGGCGCCGGTGGAGTCCTTCCAACGCTTGGTGGTGGCCACCCGCAAGATGACGAACCAGCCACGGTCCGCTTTGGGGTTGGGGCGGATTTCGGCGTCCTTGCCAAGATGGCCGCCGATCCGCTGCTCGTTGATGTAGAGCATGGGTTTTCCTCTCGCACAAGAACTGATGAGAGGGACCCTGGCGCTGTGCGGCGCGCCTGGGTCCCAGACGCGTCCCCGACGGGGACCCGTCGGGAAGAGGACGATTGACGACCGTCCGAGCCGTGGCTCGCTAGAGCCGAACATCTGATGTCGCGACGAGCTTGCGTCAGGCCCCATGGTCGGGGGCTGACGGAAGCTCGCGGTGGACACGCACCGCGAGTTCCCCCCGATGCGGCGGCCATGCGCTACATCGGGGTGCTGCAGGCCTGCGGGAGGTGCAGGCCCTGCTTCTTGGCGAACGAAAGCAAGAGATCGATCGGATCGCTGTCGCTGCCCAAAGCATCGACTTCGCACTGATCGATCACCTCCGGCGGTACAGCGATGCTGCGTCCGGTGCTGCTGTAGATCATCGGTACGTTGCCGTCTAGGTCAATCGTGAAGCTGGCCGCAATTCCCATGGGAGTCTCCTTCGGGAGTGGATCACAAGGGGCTAGGGGCCCCTCAAAGTCGACTCTCGCGAACCGACTTTGAGGGACCCCCAGCCGCTTGCGCGGCCAGGGGTTGAAGAGGGTCTACCTGCAGTCAGCCAGGCCTTCTTCGATGCACGAGATCGCCCGACCCGAACGGGTCGAAAGGTCGAGTACACGTTGGCGCAGCCCAATGGGCTGGCCCTCCGCTTCTGCTGCCTCGACGGCAGCAAATGCTTCCTCCTCTCGCTCGGACGCGGACGTCCAGAGAGCGATCGTTCCGACAACACAGACGACCGCGATCGCGACCGCCTGAAATCGGGTGGCGCGCCGCACGCGAATTTCCTCGCGTGCAGCCAAATGACGACGGGCAACCTGCCCCGGCGTCGACTTCACAGCCATTTTCCTGACCATGTGACTCACCTCCAGGCGTGCCTTCCCGGAATGAGATGAAAACCACCCTGGGGCACGTCCAGGGCGGGAAACCCAAGACGCAACGCCCCCATGCGGGAGTGCTGCCCCGCGGGTTGGAATAGGTGCAGGCGTGCGCGTGCTACGCGCTCTTATCCATCGGCGCCCTGGGGCTGCCTTCGGGCCTGCTTAGGTTCCATTGACTCAATGTCATGCCGGATAGGCACACGAACACGAGGCTGCAGCTCACGCCGCGCTCTCACTGAGTTGATCGTAGGGATCAGGGAACCTCGACCCACAAGCGCAGTGCGCGAGGGGTCTGGGGCGCTCATAAGGACCGAGGTCCTAAGAGCGGCCGGCGCGCATGGCGCGGCGGTCTTCTGGTTCACCTCATGACGAGGTGGCCGGAGCTTCTGGCTTCCGGACTTTCGGGATGTGCCACATCGAGGCGGTGGCGGCGCACAGAGCCCAGGGGGCTCAGTCGAGGACGAGGCTAGTCTGCTCCCGGCGCCGCCGCAAGGGGTTGACAGCCCGATCGCGAATGCTGAGTTCGGCCTTCAGCGTGACTGCCCGAAAACTCCCGAAAATCGCTGGCATTCTGAAAGTGGGTGCGCGGGCTGGGTGGGACTCTGTACTCCCAAAGTCGAGGAACTCTCCATGGATCTCCGCACCGAAGAAACAGCCACAGCACCCGATCAACAGGAGGCTCCCGCGCCCTCAAAGCGCGCCAGCAGGCTCAATGACTGGGCGAGCTACAACCCGTCCACCTCGACGTCGAGGTTCTCGATGCCCCTGGAGCTTGGCACCGGTATTGGCCAGCGTTCGTTCGGACAATGGTACGCGCGCGTCCAGACCGCCTCGGTCATGCTGGTCGATGTGATGCCGCGAGCGCTGCATAGCAAGCAGCAGGCACAGGACGTGATGGACGTGGTCACAGGTTCCTACGACCAGGCGCATGAGGAGCTCCAGGACGAGCTGCTGAATCTGCGCCAAATGCTTCGCGAGAAGGGCATTGTGGCCCAGAAGTGCTTCACGAAGCCACGCAAGCTTAATGTCCCCTTCTACAACAACTATTGTCTTCGTTTCCTGCAGATGGTTGCTATGTTCGAGGACGTGGTGTGGCACCTCGACTGCCTCGCGACGTACGGTGTCATCAAGAATTCAGAGCGCATGAACCGCCAGTCGAAGGCCCGCGGCCGTCTGAATCAAGTGAGCTTGGAGACCGTTCGCGTCTGGAGCCGCGCCAAGCAGGCGATCCGTCGTACGGCGGCCGAGGATGGCCACGAGAACGCCGACGGCGTCGAGCTGGCCGAGAGAAAGGTCGCTGATCTGACCCAGAGCATTGCATCGGAGGCCGGGATCGAGATCGACAGCGGGGCGGAGGACGACATCGCCGAGGTGCCGATGTCTGAGGCCTCGGTTGCCGGCTGATGCTCAATGAGGCGCAGCAGCGGGCGGTCGAGGCGGCCGGGCATTGCCTGGTCGCCGCCGGCCCGGGATCCGGGAAGACGCGCGTTCTGAGCGAACGGGGCGCGCGAATTCTCCGTGAGAACTCGACCCTTCGACTGTGCGCCGTGACGTTCACCAGCGATGCGGCCCAGGAGCTTGCACATCGCATGCTGCAGTTGGTTCCCAATGCCTCCCGCCGCATCCAGCACGGCACCTTCCACGCTCTGTGCAAGAAGCAGTTGCTGGCGTCAGGGCGCGCCGTCCGGCTGATCAACGACCACCAGGCTCGCGACTACTTGCGGCGAGCGTTCCAGGTGATCGTTGAGGAGGGGTTTGGCGAAAAGTTCGATGAGTTCGAGTCTGCGGTTGCCAAGCTGAAGGCGGACCCTGATGCCGTCATGGTTGTGCGCAGGTCAATCACCCCGAGCCCGGACGGCGTGGAGGTTGGCCCGACGGAAGGCTCGGTCGAGCGCGGGTTCCTGCTCTATCAGGAATCACTGTCCTCGAACGGAGTACTCGACTTCGCGGACCTGATTCTCCAGGCCGTGTTCGGTATGCGCGACGGCAGCGTTCTGCCTTTGCAGGTGGAGCACCTGCTGGTCGACGAGTTCCAGGATACCGATGCCGCCCAGTTCGCCTGGATGCGCGGCCACCTGGATGCCGGCGTCTGCGTGACCATCGTGGGCGACGATGACCAATCGATCTACGGCTGGCGACAGGCCCTGGGCTATGCGGGCATGGATGCATTCGCGAAGCTGGCCCAGGCCGAGCACGTCGTTCTGGACACTACCTATCGCTGCGCGCGCAGCATCATCCGGAGCGCGGGTCAGTTGATCCTGCAGAACCAGGAGCGCATCCCGAAGAACCTGCGCACTGCGTCCAGTAAGGATGGACAGATTCGCGTGGAGGGTTGTCGGAGCCGAGAACAGGAGCTGCAGCTCATCGTCAGCCGCATCAAGGCGTGCGAGGACCCCTCCTCCTGGGCCGTGCTGGCACGCACAAATGCCCTGCTCGACGCGCTTGAGATTGCCATGTCGGGTGAGATCGAGTTCGTCCGCGAGGACGCCCGCTCGTTCTGGTCCTTGAAAGGCCCCCGCCTTTTCCTGGGCGTCGTGAAATCCCTTGTCTCCAACGACATGCTGGGCCTTGACGCGCTGCTCGGACACTGTGGCGTCGGCCAATCCGACCTGCATCGCATCGCAGTGGCCACCCATTCGACTTACCCTGGAGCCGCGCTGCGTTTTGCTCGTCAAGAGCTACCGGATCTGCAGGCGCTGCCGGCGCCGGCGCGCCAACTGCGCGCGTTCCTGCCTGCGTGGATGCGCGCACTCGACCACCCGAATGCCGCGCAGGGGATAGGCTTCGAAGCCATCGCTGAGTTCATGCTGACTCAGGTCCAGTGGCAGGGCAGATCGAGGACATCGCCCCAGGTCATCGAAACCGAGCGCACGCGTCTCAAGAGCTGCGTTGAGAGGTTCCAAACCGTGAAGCCCACTGACCTCCAGGGCTTCATTCGCCGGCTTGAGAACGCAGAAGAGAAGCAGACCAAGACCGGGCCGCGCCTCATGACCTTGCACGGAAGCAAGGGCCTCGAGTTCGACCGTGTATGGCTCATGGCTTGCGAGCGGGGGGTTTTTCCGCCAAGCGCTGCGATCGGCAAGGTGCTCGACGAAGAGCGGCGGCTTATGTACGTCGGCATGACGCGTGCGCGTTTCGAGCTGACAGTTTCTTACAGCACGGCGAATAACGGCGCGGCCAGCGAGTTCATCGAGCAAGCCGGGCTGTTTGCTGCAAGTAGGGCATAACCCCGGCAGAGATGCTCGGTGGTGTGCATCAATCAACTCAAGGAGTGATCGCATGAAAGCAAGTCTCAAGGGCCTCTGGACAAGTGTCAGCCAATCCTACGGTTGGGAAGGACTTAAAAAGGGCCGCTGCCGAATCGCCGGTTTTTGGCTGACCTTCATGCCAATGTGGTGGTTCTTCGGAAGTCTATACCTGGCTGCCCCGGCTGCTCTGGCCCTGTTGTTCGCCGCAGACCGCCTGCGTGCCAGATACATGCGTACGCTGGAAGTCCGGATGAACGCCAAGGATTCCGCGTCGTGGGACGTGGAAATCAACCAGGTCAAGGTCGGACAGCTTTCTGACGCGGACTATGCGTTGATCCGGTACCGCGTATTCTCAGACGAGCGCGTGTACATCGCGCAGTCCTTCAACCTGCTACGTGTAGCGGTGAATGCTATCGACTCCCTCGTTCTAGCAATACCCATCGGCGCCTTTTGGGTCGCTGTCGCGCTGTTGATTCTCTCGCCGGAGACGATCACCAGTGTCCTCGCGGCGCTCCAGCACGCCACCCCCAGCGACCTGAGGCACGCACTGGGGACCGCGAGCCCGGTTTTGGTCCTCGTGATTATGGTGTCGTTCGCATTCAATTGGATGTTTGGCCTGTCTCGTTTCGGGTTCATCAACCGCTTCGATGATGCCGTTGGCACTGCCATCCGCAAGCGCCTTGGTGTGGCCGCTGAAGGTGATTGTTTGCTCTCACGCTGGGCTGAAGGCAGCGTTGTTTTCACCAATGAAAGGGCCACCATTCGTTTCGATAAGGGCCAATGAAACCCATGTCTACCACCCCCGAGACGACAGGCACAACGGGTGCGAGTTACGCCGAGTTCCTGCTCCAATAGGAATTTCAACTCTCCAGAGCCTTCGCGCGCGGTCAATACCGCGCGAAGCGTCGGGGACGCCGCGGTGCGGCGCGACAGCGTTGTTCGCAGTTCTTCGAGTTCTCCTGTGCGGTCGGCGATGTGCTGTCGGCTGCGTTCGCGGACTCTCCATGCGTGTCAGTGCTTCTCACCCTACCTGCCGCAGTTCGGCGTGGATGTGTCCACATCCACTCCAGGTCTTTCTGCTCGGAAGCCAGAAGTCGACCTTGTTCACGATCTGAACATGCCACTGCGCCTTGTAGGTCAGCCTGCCTACAAGGCGCAGTCGCCGCAGGCACGTGCGCCCCGGCCTGCGGCTGCAGGACAGGCGATGGCGCTTTCCTGCCTGCGAAGCTGTGCACGACCGCGACGTCAACGCTGCGATCCACATCGAGCCCGAAGGTGCTCGCGAGCGCTGAGACTCCGAGCCTATCGCCTGTATGCAGTGATGAACACGTTGACCGGCTCGGAGATCGCAGCCCAGACACGATGCGCTTCCAGTAGCGCCACGCTGTGCGTCGCAGACGTCTCGTCGACTTGACTGAAGCTGGTCAAGAGCAATTCAAAGTCCTGCGGGCACATCCACGTCGTGAGCAACGGTTCGCCCATCTCTGTCTCAGAAAGACACTGCAAGTTTGACTCGAAGGGCTGCCGCCACGAGCTTGAACAGATGAACTCGAGCAGCGCTGCACCTGCTTCTGCGGCCATCTGAACGGGGTCGCCAACTGGCGTGACAAGCACCCGGTATCGTTCGTCACCGAGCCGATGCGCAAGTTCGATCAGCTCAGGCTCGTCACTGACTCGCGCGACCTCGGGTCCAAGTTGGAGGGGGCGCGCTGGATCACACTCAACAATCTTCGCCATGCAGGGATTCTCTCTTCAGTCAATGGGATGGAACGACACGGCGGGCTACTGGTTCCTCACGCCCGCTTCTGGAACTCCGCGACCATCTTTCCGAGCGCTGCAGAACTCACGAGAACCAGCAAGGGAAAGAAAAAGGGCTGCAACGGGATGGGCAGGAACAGCAGCACCACGTACGCGACCACGAGGATCTCGACTGCGTAGAGGCTGAGGCGATGCTTGAGGGGGCTGGCCAGGCTGAAGTCCGTCTGCTTGACCTTGCGCCGCACCCAGCCGTCGATCAGGAACGGCACGGCCACGATCAGCGCGTAGGGGAACCACAAGCCGGCGACGGAAATGCGCAGGAAGCTCTGGTAGAGGATGGTCCACCACGTCCGCAGGCGTCCTTCCCACCAGTCGAACAGGGATCCGAACTGACGGTCCATGCCCACCATGTCGGCATCCGCCTTGGTCGGGATCATGGCGCCGAAGACCAGGCTCGATATGCCCGTGTCCACGAAGGCGGCCTTGAACCATTCCTGCGCGCGCGCCTCCGCGGCGCCGGCGACGTCCGGAGTGAAGAAGGCAGCGTTGGCCTGGCGCTCACGCTCGACTGAGCGAGCAAGCCACTCCTCGCCCACGAAGCCCAGCAGCGCGATGACATGCAGCATCACGATGAGGGTGGTGACTTTCCACGTCTTGTTTGTACTGGCCATCCATGCCTCCTCGATCAGTCTGCGTAGGCCGTCAGCCGCGGCAGGATCGGCAATAGCTCTCTTCGGGTTGAGCGATCCAGAATCTGGTTCAGCAGGGCGGCGGCGAGCGCGTCCGGCCGATAGCTTTCCAGGTGTTCGGGGAGTTCAGAGGCGACTTCAATCCGTGCGGGCGAGTGCTGCTCCATCCACTGGGGCAAGGGACCGTCGTTGAGCGCGTCCCAAAGCTCACCGTTGGCCCCATGCACTTGGGCTTCGAGGATGAGGGACACGTGGCGCAGTAGGCCGCGCATGTAGGCCACACGCACCTCTTCGGAGAACTTCTCCTCGTCAGGCAGGCTGGCTTGCGTCGCAAGCATCTCGCTGAAGCCGTTGGCGATCGCCTCCTCAAGGAAAGCGCGGCCGCTCGGATGTGCGATGTGGAGTCCGATGTGGGCGGCGAGGTCTTCGGTCAGCTGCTCGGTGACAGGCCACATGCGGAACATGAGGCGCGCCAAAGAGGCGATGCGGAGCTTGCGCAGCACGCGGCTGACCACGTCCTTCGTTCGCTCTTTCGCAGGGCCTGCTTGGGGTCGGATTGGCTTCACGCAGCGCTCTTGAGGATCGGGATCCGGGCCTTGATGAGACGTCCTCCGGAGATCCGGGCGAAGAACTCAAGGTCGGGGAGTGCGCCCATCATCGGAGGATCTACAAGGGCCACTTCCGTCTCCTTCAGCGATTCGTTGGTCGTTCCTGAGAAGATGAACGGCTCGTCCGTCTCCGCCTTGGCCGACTGGCTGTACTCCACGTGGCGCACCACCGTCTTCGAGAAGGTCTCGGTGATGTAATCCTGCGTGGGTCCATCAATCAGTCGCAATGCGACAACGTTGTTTAGGTTACCCAAAACCATGCGGGTTTTGGCATCGCTGCCGAGACGGCTTGTGAAGTCGCCCAGGGTCTGCGTCGCCACGGTGATCCGCGCCTTGGATCCACCCGCCTTGTTCAGCATGGCGATGAACGGGTCGTTCGCCAGCTCAGCGGCCTCGTCGACGTAGATGTTGACCGGCTGGAGGTCCTTGCCGTAGTTGTAGCGGTCGCCGGCGACGGCCGTGAGGTCCGCCAGGAACATGGCACCGATGGCGCTTCCCACGAACTTGTCGGAGAGCGAGTCGAGTCCGATGTAGACCACCTGCTTGTTGTGGATCGCGCGACTGAAATCTGTGATAGGCCGCTTGTCGCGCAGGTCTTCGGAATCCGGGGAGAGCAGGTCGCCCAGCACCCCGGAGGTCAGCATGGTCAGCACCGGCAGCAGCGACGCGATCATCTTTCCGTAGTGCGTCGCGTCGTGCGTAAAGGAACTGATCAGCCCCTGCAGCTCCTGGGACGGTGCGTGCTTGGACACGTAGTCACGGTAGAAGCGTGCGTGTCGGTTCGCCTGGTCGTTGATATCCGGCTTGGCGCCCTCCATCGCGCGCTTCAGCGCTTCCTCCCACTCCTGGCCACGCTCGGCGAAGGTCTTCCGGCAGTAGGCCAGAATCGCGCTCTTGACCAGATGGGGCATGCCGCCCTCGAAGCAGGTCAGGATCTTCTTCAGGGTCGGTTTCTCGTCGATCAGCAGGATGCCGTTCGCGATGTTGGTGAGCTGCATCTGACCGAACGCGGCGAACGGGTCTGCGCCGGTTTCCGACGGGATCAGGCTGGCGATGCGCGACGCCAGCTCTGTGGCGCGGTTGAAGTTCCGCAGCGGATCGATACGCCAGGACTTGTCCGGAAACGCGGGGTGAAAATAGACGAAGTCATCCTCCCTTCCATCAGCGATGCAGGCTTGTCGCGCGCACTCCATCAGGTCCTTGTCGCCCTTGGGGTCCAGGATGATGACGGTCTCGCCGCGGAAGACAGCTTGGGTGATCAGCGAGTCAAGAATTCTCGTTTTGC